>JBCBYL010000199.1:0-2764 GCA_039815855.1 Verrucomicrobiota bacterium | reverse complement strand
TGGAAACACTTCAACAGGAATTGGAAGTCGCAAAAACCAATAGTGAAGCAGCACGCGAAGCAGAGATCTTAAAAGATGTCATCCGACGCCAGATTAAAGAGCAGACCAGACGCGAAGTGGCAAAGCGCATGGCGATGGAAGAACTTGAGTCCCTGGCTATCGATTCGCAACGCTTAAAAACACAGATCGATATCCTCGGCTCTCCGCTCGTCGAACTGACTGCAGAAGAAAGAGCACTCCTTAAGGATCCAAGTGCTGATCTGGTCATTGACGAATCGGCAGGTGAAATTTCCGCAAACATCACCACACCTGAAGAATCTAAAGAAGTCGACTACTCCACCAGACCTAGAATTCCAAGAGACTTCGAAACAACGGCCGAAGAAGCCAAACGCCTCTTTAGTCAGGGCCGCTTTGATGAAGCAGCTCAGAAATATACGGAAATTCTCAACATGTACCCAGAATCTCTCTATGCCATTTCTAACCTCGCTGTCGTCAGATTCCAACAAAGCAACTACCCTGAAACAGAAGAACTCCTTAAGCGGGCGGTCAAACTCGCCCCGCAAGATGGCTTTTCTCACTCCATTCTAGGTATTTCATTATACCAGCAAGGCAAGCACGACGAAGCGGTTCAATTCTTAAGCCGTGCCGCCGCCCTCGATCCGAATGATCCAAAGACACGTAATTACCTTGGGATTGCAGCTTCGCAGAAAGGATGGCAGGAGGCCGCTGAGCAAGAGTGCCGCAAGGCGATCGAACTCGATCCTCAGTATGGTGATGCCCACTTCAATCTAGCTGTCATTTATGCGACCCAAAAACCGCCAGCTCGCGAGTTGGCACGTCGCCACTATAACCGTGCTCTCGAACTGGGAGTGCCACGGGATCCTCAGCTCGAGAAGATCATCCGCTAGTCCAAGCTACGCTTCGTCGCTTAACTCTTCTTCAGAGACAGGGAAAGCCATTTCCATCGTCGTGCCTGAACCCGGCTCCGAATGCACTACGAGCTTTCCTCCATGACTCTCGGCCGTTTTCTTGACCAGAACTAAACCGATACCGGTTCCTCCCTGCCGACCGCTGATAAAGGGCTCAAAGATGGCCTGCATTTGCTCTTCAGTCATTCCCCTTCCTGTGTCTTTGACTTGGATAAAGACATGAGCAATACCCTCGATTTCCTTTTTTCCAGTCTCGATCGTCAGCACTCCACCTGGCTCCATCGCCTGGCTGGCATTGAGCACCAAATTGAGGATCGCTTGTTCAATCTGAGTACGATCTCCAAGAAAGCGAAGAGGCCCTTCTCCTACCTCGCTACGGATTTCGATCTTCTGCTCACGCATTTTAATCCGCACCAACAGCAACAAGTCTTCTAAGATCATCTCCGTATCCACCCAGTCCATTTCAGGTTCCGCAGATCGGGAGAAGCTGAGAACTTGATCGAGGATACGATTCATCTGTTGCATCTTCTTCTCGATTAGAGCTGCATCCTTGGACGCTTCCTCAGTTAAATCGAGATCATTGACCATGGAATGAAAGAGCATTTGCACCACTGCTAATGGATTGCGGATTTCATGAGCAATTTCAGCCGCCAGCCAACCTAAGGCACCGAGCCGCTCAGACGCTTTCATTTCTTCTTCCGCCTCAATGACGTCTTTCAATAACTTTGCTTTCGCAATCGCCACTGCTGACAGGTCAGCCATAGCATTGAGCAGTCGAATCTCTTCATTGGAAAAGCGGTGAAGCCGTTTGGTATAGACAGACAGTGCTCCCAGAGATCTCCCCTGAAAAACAAGCGGAACCGACAAGAGTGACACTAAACCTTCCTTACGTGCTAATTCTGTTTGCTGATACTGTGCATGGGCTTGCACATTGAGAACCGTCACCGGCTTCTGCCGTTTAATAACCACTCCAACCAGTGACTCCGCAACTCGCAAGTTAGGACGCTTCACATATTCCTTAGAGGCTCCATGCCAACCACTGAGGACGAGCTCCGTTTCGTCTTTAGACAACAGCATGATCGATCCCAGAGCCACCCCCATCAGGCGTGTGCTTTCCTCCGCAATTCTCTGAAGCACATCATTCAAGTCGCTCTCGGAAACGATGACCTGCCCCATGTCTACGAGGGTTTCCAACTGGACTCCTTTCACTCTCAACTGATTGACATCCCAGGCGATTTTAATCCATTCGCCAGCCTCTTGAGCCAGCTCCGTCAGCTCTTTCTCGTCTTTTTTAGAAAACGCCCCTTTCTTGACACTGTCCAAATTAAGAACACCAATGACCTGGTCCTTAAGAATAAGCGGGATCGCCATTTCAGAACGAATTTCCGCATTGACCGCAACATAACGCTTTTCCTTGGTGACATCATTCACACGCAATGACTGTCCCGTGCTCGCGACCCAGCCTGTCACCCCCTCACCTAAACGAAGTTTTGTTGATCTGGCAAAATTACCTAAACCAACGGATACCTCGATATCCAAGGATTCTGTATTCGGGTTGAGGAGCATGAGAGATCCTGAATCGGCACCGACTTCCTTCATCGCATGCGCTAAGATCTCTTTGAGGAGCCTCTCCGGCTCGAGAATTAAATCTAAATGAAGGGCATCTAAATCCATTAACGGTAGAACTCGGTAATTATCTTTTCCAGATCCTTGACGAGCTGTCTGCCCTTCGTTCGGTCATTCAATTGCTTACCGTTGGCTTCAGTGAGATAAAATGTGTCACGCGCCATTCCTTTTTCTGTCGTAATACGTGCTGCGTGGATCTGCAGATCATG
>JBCBYL010000075.1:0-12379 GCA_039815855.1 Verrucomicrobiota bacterium | reverse complement strand
TGATGTTTGCGGGTCATGAACTAATTTTATCTTTAATCATAAATTTGAACATCTGGAATTAATCGAACCAGAGCGACAGGTCTCTCTAACTCATATGCGTTATTTTGCGATCTTGTTTTGATCCATGTGCTCGAGCCATCTTTATAAGCTACAGCCATTCCATCATTACCCCAATGAGAAGTGCCAGGGTCAAAGGTCGTGGTGCTCATTGTGGAAGGATTTAAATTAACTCCTCTAGTAAAGACTAGAGGCAGCCGTCCAGCCTGCCACGTATTTATCCCTGCAACATATTGAAATCCCACATTATCGTCACTCAGATCAAATGTAAGAGGCTGAGTGTAGCCAGTTGATGTCACTACACTAGGTTCAGACAGATATCCATCATCGATCAACCCCTGAAAGACTCCTAATGTGGTGGTATCCGATGAAGGGTTGGAGCGGTCACGGCTAACACGAAACATACTCCCATGGTCTTCAGCATCTATGATTAGAGCTAGAGCAAGCTGTTTAGCGTTGTTGATATCACTAATTTGTTTGCCTCTTGCAATGACTGTGGATACAGCCGAAGTGGATAGGGCTGCTAAGATCGCTATGATGGTTATGACAACCAGAAGCTCAATGAGTGTGAATGCATTTCTTAATGGTAGGTATGATTTATTTGTTCTCATAGAACATTTATAGAACAGTCGTAAGTAACTGACTAACAGTAACTAATAATCCGAGAGAATTCGGTGATGAGCGGTATTGAGAACGTGATGAGTGGCCAATTTTTAACTGCAAAGGGCTTGTCAGCACTCTTAAAGTTGCGCAGGTCGAGATCGGATGTTAGTTAAAGCAGATGATTACTATTATATCAGGATCGAATCGTGCTGGGGCCAATACACTTAAAGTCGCTCAGGTCGTTGAGGGCATCTACCAGAAACTGGGTCAGGATGTCGTTTTACAGAATCTCCAAGACCTCCCGGTCGAATGCTTTTCAGGAGAGGCGTACAAGGAAAAGCCAGCTCAAGTGACCGCCATGACGGATCAGATTCTTGCTTCGAATGGACTGGTCGTCATTACCCCGGAATACAATGGAAGTATGTCTGGAGTGCTCAAGCATTACATTGATCTCTGGCCCTTCCCGGATGCTTTCGAAAATCGTCCTGTTTGTTTCATTGGCATCAGTGCAGGCGGATCCGGTGCAGTGCGCCCGATCGAACACCTGCAGGGTATCTTCAGTTACCGTTATGCGGCCCAGCTGCCTCGACGTGTTTTCATCTCCGATATTTTTTCCCAACTGGATGAAGCAGGCGGAATCAAAGATGCCGACTTAGTGGCGCGACTCGAAAAGCAGGCCACTGAATTCATCGACTACGTTTCCAAGATCCGGCCTTAAGCGGTTAGAGCCTCTGCTTGACCATTCTTTTTGAAGCAATGGTGATCGAGCCTAAGCTATCAGGGGTGGGGAAGGTAAGAAATCAGGCAGAAGACTGGATCGAGGTGAGGCCGGCTGGCTTATACATTAAGCCAGCTGATCTGTTTATCGACCCGATAAAGCGTGTAGACGATGCGATCATCTCTCATGGTCATGCGGACCATGCCCGTCCGGGAAATCAGACGGTGGTTGCGACGCCGGAGACGCTGGAAATCATGAAAGTCCGCTACGGTGCCAGCGCTGGGGAGAAACTCGTCTCACGTACAATCGGAGAACCTTGGGAAGTCAATGGAGTCGACTTCACCCTTTATCCCGCGGGTCATGTTCTTGGTTCGGCTCAGGTACTGATCGAGTATGCCGGAGCCAGTGTGGTTTACTCTGGAGACTATAAACGTGCAGCGGACCGGACCTGCGAAGCGTTTCAGGTCATTCCCTGTGATGTTTTTATTACAGAAGCCACCTTTGGCCTGCCGATATTCCGGCATCCTGATCCAGTTGCGGAAATTGGAAAAGTCATTCGGTCCCTAGAGATTTATCCGGATCGCCCTCATGTGATCGGAGTTTACTCGCTAGGCAAAGCGCAGAGGGTCATGGCCCTGCTTCGAGATGCGGGCCACAGCGAAACGATTTATCTCCATGGAGCTCTCGTAAAGCTGACTGAGCTTTATGAACAACTAGGCGTCTCTTTGGGGCCTTGGGAACCCCTGCCCAAGGACCTGAAGCAATTACCCCCAGCTCCGGTGGTTTTAGCTCCCCCGTCTGCAGTCAGAGAGAAGTGGTCACGGAGATTTAAAAACCCAGTCGTGGGTGCGGCTTCCGGATGGATGACGGTGCGCCAAAGAGCGCGCCAGCAACAGGTGGAACTGCCATTGATGGTTTCAGATCATGCCGATTGGGATGACTTATTAAAGACGATTGCCGAGACCGGAGCCGAAGAAATATGGGTGACCCATGGGCAGGAAGATGCCCTCGTTTATCAATGTCAGAAAGATGGCCGGAAAGCGAAGCCGCTCTCATTGATTGGCCTCGGAGAGGAAGGTGATTAATCCATGAGTGATCTCACCTTTAGTGACTTCAGCGCTTGGATGGATCAGCTCTCTCTGACCTCGAGCCGGAACAGCAAGCTCAGATTAATCGCAGACTATCTTTCACGCCCTCAAAGCACGGAGGATCGAGGCTATGCACTCGCACTCTTAACAGGGGAACTCGATCTCCAACTGGTGGGGGCCTCAAAAATCCGCGGCCTGGCCAAGTCCAAGACGGACGAGGCGCTCTTTAAAATCTCTTATGATTACGTCGGAGATATGGGAGAAACGATTGCGCTGATCTGGCCCGATGCGGATCAAATCACTGAGCCTTTACCGACTCTGGCGGATCTGATCAATCAGCTAAAAAGCCTGACTCCCTTAGAACGGCTGCCATTCATCGACCGTTTTTTGGATCGATGCCGTCCGCGGGAACGCTGGATTTTTACAAAGTTAGTGACCGGCTCAAGCTTACGGATTGGTCTTTCTGCGCGTCTGGCAAAAACCGGCCTGGCCCAGTGGGCGGGAAAGAGCCTGGAAGAGATCGAACAGGTTTGGTCCGCATTCGCCCCTCCCTACACGCTCTTCATGGAGTGGCTGGAAGGAAAGGTGAACCGGCCGGACACCAGTGGGACACTCCACTTTCATCCCCTCCTCCTGGCAAATTCTTTTGAGGAGAAAGACCTTAACAATAAAGATCCCAACGACTATTGGGCAGAATGGAAATGGGACGGGATTCGTGTCCAATGGGTGGGGAGTGAAGAGGCGGGGATGAAACTCTATACGCGCACCGGAGATGAGATCTCAGAATCATTTCCTGAAATTGTTAGCGGAACTGGAGTCGATCTCGTAGCAGATGGAGAACTGCTCATCCGGAGTGAGGGCTTGCACCTGGAGAAGGAGAAGCCTTCAGATTCACCCGTGCCATTTCAAGTAGAGGACTTTGCGGTTTTACAAAAGAGATTGGGTCGTAAATCTCCGAGCCCGGAATTAATGCAGGATTCCCCCGCCTTTCTTTGCCTTTATGATCTGCTTATGGTTGACGGCCGGGACCTGCGGACACTGGGATTGACCGAACGCAGGCAGCACCTCGAAAGAGTCTATGTCGAAAAAGGACTTCAAGCGCGTGGCTTCCAGCTATCACCCGTCC
This sequence comes from Verrucomicrobiota bacterium, assembly GCA_039815855.1. GTDB lineage: Bacteria > Verrucomicrobiota > Verrucomicrobiia > Methylacidiphilales > JBCBYL01 > JBCBYL01. The sequence goes on along the minus strand of JBCBYL010000075.1, from coordinate 8,787 downwards.
TTCCGGTCGACTCCTGGGAGGCGATCGATGAATTGAGGTCCAAGACGAGAGCCTGGAATCTCGAAGGGTTCATGCTGAAAAAAAAGGACAGTGAATACCGGTCCGGGCGCCCGCAAGGCTACTGGTATAAATGGAAGCGTGACCCCTTGATCATCGATACCGTTATGCTCTATGGGCAACGCGGAAGTGGGAAACGCTCTTCCTTCTATTCGGATTTCACCTTTGGAGTCTGGGACGGCGACCAATTGGTCACGGTGGGTAAGGCGTATTTTGGATTTACGGATGAGGAACTGACCCAACTGGATAAATGGGTCAGAGAGCATACCACTGAGCGTTATGGAGCTTCCGTGCGTGCGGTCAAACCGGAGTTGGTTCTGGAAATCGCCTTCGATTCGTTACAGGTTTCAGAGCGCCATCAATCCGGGGTTGCGATGCGTTTTCCTCGCATCCATCGCATCCGCTGGGACAAGCCTGCTGAGGAGGCCAATACACTCGAGGAGTTAAAACGATTGCTCCCCAGTACTTAATTTGCGCTAATCTTCTGAATGATTTCGCTCCCTATTGATGATCTCCGCGCTGAGATTAAAGACGCCTTTTCTTCTTCCGGGCATGTGATTTTAACGGCGCCTACGGGATCGGGGAAGTCGACCCGGGTTCCGGGATTTCTGTTGGATGACGGAATCGCCGGGGACAAAGAAATTGTCGTCCTCCAGCCGCGGCGGATTGCGGCGAGAATGCTGGCGCAGCGGGTGGCGGAAGAGCGTGAAGTTTCTTTAGGCACCGAAGTAGGTTATCAAGTCCGCTTTGAATCGCATGTTTCCCGCCATACTCGGATCCGGTTTGTCACGGAGGGAATCCTTCTGCGAGAGTTGATCACCGATCCTGATCTCAGTGAGGTCGGGGTGATTCTCTTTGATGAATTTCACGAACGTCACTTGCAAGGCGACTTGCTTCTAGCGCGAGCCAGAGAGATGCAAAAAACAAGCCGTCCGGATCTGAAGCTGGGTGTTCTGTCGGCCACACTCGATGTCGATCTGGTTCAGAACTATCTCGGGGAAGGGCCGGTACTTCAATCGGAGGGAAGGACCTTTCCGGTGGAGACGAACTACCGGAAGCGTCGACAAGAGGAACCCATTTGGGAAATGGCGGCCCGGGTCTGGCAAAGTTCATTGAATGATTTTCCTGAAGGAGATTGCCTGATTTTTATGCCGGGAGCGTATGAGATCCGGCAAACGATCGAGTCACTTAAGCAATGCTTCCAATCTGAAGATTGGGACCTTTATCCCCTTTATTCTGATCTCACCCCTGAGGCACAAGATATGGCGGTGAGGCCAGCGGAGCGGAGAAAAGTGATTGTGGCTACGAATGTGGCGGAGACCTCGCTGACCATCCCCGGAGTGAGGATGGTGATTGATTCCGGACTAGCACGTATTGCCCGCTTTGACCCTCGCCGCGGAATCGACACGCTCTTTATTGAGAAAATTAGCCAGGCCTCTGCTGAGCAAAGGGCAGGGAGAGCTGGACGTACGGCACCGGGTCAGTGCATTCGGCTCTGGTCCGAAGATGAGCATCGGAGCAGGGCCCGGTCGGAGCTCCCAGAAATCAAACGAGTCGATCTCGCGGAGCCGTTTCTTCTGATGGCAGCGGTGGCAGGCTTAGACCTGAAGAAGTGGGCTGATTATGCCTGGGTCGAGGGCCCGGATGAATTGGCAGCCGAACGGGCGGTGAATCTGCTCACTGATTTAGGAGCGGTGGATTTAGACGGAAGGATTACCAAAGAAGGTCAGGAGATGTTGGCCTACCCTGTTCATCCCCGTTATGCGCGGATGCTGCATGCCGCAGAGGAATATGGGTGTGTTCGGGCCGTTGCTTTGATCGCAGCACTTTCGCAGGAGCGTTCGATTCTCATGCCAGTGCGCGGGAAGCATGCCAAAGAACTCAGGGAAGATATTCTTGGTGATGAAGGTTCATCCGATTTTTTTCAGGAAATGCGGGCCTTCCGCTTTGCCGAGAATAAACAGTTCAGAAAAGACCTTTGTGGGAAACTAGCTATTCAAGGGGCGACGGCACGCCGAGTGGGGAAGGTGCGTGATCGCTTCCTGCAAATCGCTCAGCAGCGGGGTTTGAAGATTGAAGAAAAGGCTGGAGAGGGAGATGGAGTGCGGAAATGTATTCTGATTGGGTTTTCTGATCAACTGGCTCACCGGATCGATGGAGGAACATTACGCTGCGATATCCTGCATGGGCGGAGAGGTGAATTAACCCGTGACACTATTGTCCGCGAGGCAGACTGGCTGGTTGCTGCCGAACTGACGGAAATAGAGAAGAGCACTGGGGGAGTGGACTTGCGCCTGAGTCGGCTCACAGCGGTTGAGGTAGAATGGTTAGAGGAGCTTTTTCCGGAGGCCTGGCAGAACACAGATGAGACGCGTTGGAATCCGAATACCCGGCGAGTTGAAGCCGTCCGCCTGAAAAGGTTTCGAGATTTGATCGTCGCTCATGAAGCTTCTGCTGAACCGGATCCCTCCATCGCTGCCGGTATTCTGGCAGATCGAATTCAGGAGGGGGATTTGATCCTCAAGAAATGGGACGATTCCGTGGAACGGTGGATTACCCGCTTAAATTGTCTTTCCGAGTGGAGACCTGATTGGGAATTGCCTCCGATCAGAGAAGAGGATCGAAACGATATTTTGATAGAAATTTGCCATGGGGCGCTCTCCTATAAGGAGATTAAAGATCGGGAAGTCATGCCCTCAGTGAAAGGATGGCTCACTCCGCCTCAGGTGCAACTCATGGAGGGCGAAGCGCCAGACCGATTCAAGTGCCCGAACGGAAGGCGAGTTCCTATCCGCTACCAGGAAGGGAAGGCTCCGGTCCTGTCGGCTTCGATTCAGGATCTATATGATTTAAAGAAGTCCCCTGAGCTCGCGGGGGGGAAAGTGACACCGGTTTTGGAAATCCTCGCTCCCAACCGGAGGCCGGTACAAGTCACGAGCGATCTGGAAGGTTTTTGGCAAGAGCACTATCCAAAACTCAAGGTTGAATTAGCGCGGCGGTACCCCAAACACGAGTGGCGCTAGGAAATTATCATTTTAGAATTCACAATTAAGAATTAGCCTACCGGATGGAAATTGATCAGGAATTACTGAAGAAGTACGATCAGCCGGCGCCGCGGTACACGAGTTACCCGACCGCGCCGCAATTTACTTCCGAATTTACAGGCAAGGACTATTTGCATGAGGTGACTTCGGTTGCGGAGGCCGCACCGGAAAAACCACTTTCGCTCTATTTCCACCTCCCGTTTTGCGAATCCGTTTGCTTTTACTGCGGCTGTAATGTGACCTTTACCAAAGACCGGACCAAGCCAGAGGATTACAACGATCTCCTTTATACGGAGATGGACATGGTCGCTGATGAGAAAACGAGAGCCCGTCCGGTGCACCAACTTCATTATGGGGGGGGGACACCGACTTTCTTTTCTCCAGAGCAGCTCAATCGATTATTTGTCGGGATTCAAGACCGGTTTCATTTTGCTGAGGATGCGGAAATTGGCCTCGAGGTGGACCCCCGCGAAACGACGAATGAACATCTGATCGAGCTCGGGAAATCTGGATTTAATCGGATCTCAATGGGGATTCAGGATTTTGATCTGGAAGTTCAGGAGGCTGTCAACCGGGTTCAATCGGTAGATGAAACGAAACGCGTGATCGATGTTTCCCGGGATCATGGAATGACCAGTGTTTCGGTTGATCTCATCTACGGCCTCCCGCACCAGAGTGTCGATAAATTTGCGAAAACGGTGGAAACGATTCTGTCTCTGAACCCGGATCGGATAGCGCTCTTTAATTTTGCTTACTTACCCGAGCGAATTAAGCATCAGAAAGCAATCGATGAATCGGCGCTGCCGGAACCGACAGAAAAAATTCAAATCCTCACCAATGCGATCCAATCGTTTACCGAGGCTGGGTATCGATTTATCGGATTGGATCATTTCGCTAAACCGGATGATCCACTTTGTCAGGCGCAGGATGCCGGAACGCTGTACCGGAATTTCCAGGGCTACACGACCCATGCCGAGTGTGACTTACTGGGCTTTGGAGTTTCATCGATCAGCCAGATCGGGCGGGCCTATGCCCAGAATGAGAAAAACCTGCCCGTTTATAAGCTCAAGATCCAAAATGAGCAGCCTGCGACCGAGCGGGGTCTGAAAATGAATGACGATGATGTGCTCAGGCGTGAAATCATCATGCGCATCATGTGCGATTTTTCTCTAGATTACCGGGAGTGTTCAGAGCGATTCAGGGTTCCCTTTACGGAACTCTTTTCGGAGCCTCTCTCCCGCCTTCCGGAATTAGAATCTGATGGGTTAATTGAATTATCCGATCAGGGCTTCCGAGTCACCGAAACCGGACGGCTGCTAGTCCGGAATGTGGCGATGCTATTCGATGCTTATGTCGAGAAGGCGAATGTTCAATATTCGCGGAGTGTCTAGACAGTCTAGACAGATTTTGTAATGACTGGGATTGAAGACAAGTAATTAGAAATCCTCGCATTCTTCAAGGATTGGAGGCTCTTGCATCTCCATCTCCATCTCCGGTTCAGGTACAATATCGTTAAGATTATTGCCTGGGTTCCCATTGTCTGGCCCGCCCAGATCGTCTTCAAAAATATCATCATCACTCAGCTTGGTCACGGAGCCTCCAGCCTGTTGAATCATAGCCAGGAGTTCGTCTTCAATATCACCGTCTAAATCGACTTTAAAGCCTTCGCCATCTACCTGTTCCAGAGGGCCAAGAAAGATCTGCCGTCCATCGATGGTGACAACGACATTCCCTTCAATGACCTGAACCATAGAGCCTGTAACCCGGTAAATAGTTCCACGAGCGGCAGCGACCCCGATGGGGTTGCGGATGGAATAGGAAATGGGGCCCTCTTGTTTCTTGAGCATGGAAATAACGCCGCCTGTTTTACTGGTCATATTGAGGCTGACATCCCGTTTCATGGTCTGAGAAGATCTGTCTGTTTTATTCCGGTCAATGGTGAGAGTGGTGCTGGGTTCGATAATCGCTGCGGCACCAGGGGCGATCCCAAGAAGGACAAGACCGCTACCAGGGGTAATGAGGGTGGCACCCGTAGGAACGGAAGCGCCTGGTTTGATTTCGATGGGCTCGGCGTCAGCATCGATTTTCATCATCACTTTACCCCCTGCACTTAAGAGCTTGGCATTGTCTTGTGCGGATAGAGGGGTCGCGATGAAAAGAGCACAAAGACTGAGAGAAAAAAGAGAAGAAAGATGTTTCATAGTGAGTTCCTAGAATTCAATGGTGGTTTGGATACCGGTTTGATGCCGGTCGAAGTCGCGGATGGCAATATCTGCATTGTTGTTGCTGTACCGGTAATAAAACTCGAAGAATATATTTTCACTTGGCGACCATAAGAGGGCAGGTCGAAGGAAGAAGTAGTTAAATTTAAGGCCGACCTGGTTGTTGGTGACGGTGCTGTAGTAATCTGCGTTTTCATAGCCTGCTCCCATTTGAGCACTGACTTGATCGCAGATACGTTGAGTTAGTTCCGCTCTCACACCGGTGTTATCATAGTTAGCGGAATTGATCCCCGATGAGCTGATGGTGCGGCGATAGGTGGAAAGAGCTAAGTTCGTGTCATCAAAAATGTCCCAAATGAACTGAGCCCGATAAGTAAAGGTGGAGTAATCGCCAATGGCAAAAAGACCATCAAACTGGCGCATATCCACCCCGGCTTCAAAATCGAACCGCAGCTTATTGGTGACCGTCCAGATCAGGCGTCCCAGGATATTCTGATAGGTTTGATTGGAGGAGAGTGCGGTATCGACCCATCCTCCGCGCGCACCGACTCCAAGTTGGAGATTACGCGCGACCTCTTTCATGAGGAAGCTGTAGAGCTGCCAGTCATGGCGGTCATTCTGACGATCGTAGTAGCGAAGGTTTTGCTTTCCCCCGTAGAGCCATTGGTAATCATCCGCAAATTCTAATCCACCATTGATTAAGGTGACTTGGCGCAGGAGGCTGGCTCGATTCCCAATATCAATGTTAGCGCCTTCGGACTCACGAAACCGGTGTGAGATGTTGAAGAATGAATGATCACCCGTGTAACGATAAACAGCCTGGGCTGATTGGTTAATGGCGTTCTCAGAATCGGTGCTGGCAAAAAGCTGGAATTCAGGGGAGTAATAAACACCGAATTCGTGAGTCTGGTTGCTTAGATTTCCAGGATTCGATTCGTAAGTGATGTAAGGCTTGATCAGGGTAACAAAGTCACCGCGCTCTCCATCGCTGGCGATGAAGATGTTACTATCATAATACGTATCAATAAAAAGGGTGGCTCCCAATTTACGCTTATTGGCCTCCTCTACGGGTGTGAGGCCATAGTATTCGAGATCAGAGGTGGCAACCTGCTGTCCAAATGAATTGGTTTTTTTTTCCTCTGCTAACGCAGATACAGTAAAGAATCCACAGAGGAAAAGAATAAAAGTTGATTTGAGTGCCTTATTCATCCGACTTTGTACTAGATTGTCAGTTGACTGCCTACCAGCAAAATTTCAGTTAGCAGAACTGTTTATTATCAAAGGTCAGCAAACCAGCCTCACTACGGGGTCTATAGGGAATATGAATTGGGATAAGCTCAGGAGACATCCGCACCTATACCTATCATCATGACGGGGTTTTACGACTAGTGCGAGAGTTCTTCTGCTAGTAGAATAGTTATTGTCCCTGCCCGAGAGAGAAGCCGGGTGTGCCATCGAAGGTGCAGAGGTGCTCGGTTTTAATGAAATCGATTCCTTTTTCAGCGATGCGGGAGAGCAATTCGATGATCTGGGCATGAGTCACTGCCTGGCCTGTTTCTTTGGGTTGGAAGCGGCAACGCCAGTGGTCGGTATTAAAGGTTTCCGGAAACCCATCCGGCCAGACTTTAACACCACGGTTGGTAATCATAACTAACTGGAGAACTTCGGTTTGGGCCTCTTGCACTAAGCTGCCTAATTGATCTGCACTCGCGTCTCCGTCGTGGACAAAGACATCGACACCGACGAGAGCTTTTTCGGCTTTCTTTCTCGGGCCGGCGGTAATGGTAGGCATCGTTTCATTCGAGTAGGAAATGCTGCGCAAATGGGTTGGGGATTTTCCAAGTCGGTCAATGACGGTTTGAGCAAAAGCCTGGGTTCCCACTTTTTTACGGCTACTGCCCTGAAGGTAGAGATCAGCGGTGTGGATGCCGTCTTCGATGGCGACCATCCAGGCATTATGGATGAGTTCTGAGATTTCACCCTGGCCTAAGTGGGCCAGCATTTTGACTGCGCTGAGTAGGATGCCGCTTGGATTTGCAATATCCTGCCCGGCAATGTCTGGCGCGGAGCCATGAATCGCCTCGAACATGGCGTAGTTCGCACCGATATTGGCGGAGGGAGCGAGACCGACAGATCCGCTAATTTCAGCGGCGATATCGGAGAGGATATCTCCATAGAGGTTCGGAAGCACCACGACATCAAACAGTTCCGGATTGTTTGCCAGGCGAGCCATCCCGATATCGACAATCATACTATCCGCCTTGATCTCGGGATATTCAGCGGCGGTTTCTTCAAAAACCTGTCTGAAGACCCCATCAGTCAGCTTCATAATATTATCCTTAATCAGGCAGGTGACCTTCTTCCGGCCTCTGCGCTGGGCATATTCAAAGGCAAAGCGGACGATTTTTTCCGACCCCGGGCGGGTAATGAGCTTCAGGCATTGATAGACCTCATCAGTCTGACGGTGCTCTATTCCGGCATAAAGGTCTTCTTCGTTCTCGCGAACGATGACCACATTGAGATGGGGGTGATGAACGGGGATGTAAGGGTCGTAGGCAATGCAGGGGCGGACGTTTGCAAAGAGGCCTAGCGTTTTGCGCAGGGTGACATTAAGGCTTTTGACTCCTCCTCCCTGCGGGGTGGTGATGGGCCCCTTCAGGATAATCTTTCGCTCCTGAATGATGTCCCAGGCCTCAGGGGCAATCCCGGAGCTATGGCCGCTTTTATACATCGACTCTCCGATGATGATTGGCTCCAGATCGAGTGAGGCTCCCGCTGCTTCAAGAATTTTCAAGGTGGCAGCCATGATCTCGGGTCCAATCCCGTCACCTGGGGCAATGGCGATTGGTACCGCCTGATCAGGGTTTCCTATGACTCGCTTAGAAAAAATTGTATCTGTCATCCTAGTTCTCTTTCTTATCGTCAGTCGCGCCAACTTCTTGGGCGTATTGCTGCACACCTTCAAGGATGTTGGCTAGAAATCCGGCGATAGTGACAAGGGCCCCGATGATTTCAGCATCACTGAGGACAATCAGTTCACCTGCTTTTAAATTACGGGTAGTATCGGTCGTCTTACGTGTGAGGTCGAGAGCAGGTTGGCCACCGGCTTGGGGCGTGAAAGGTGGCTGAGAAAGGGTGATGGAGCGAATTTTGAGCGTGAGCGCATCCCCTTGAGCAATTTCTTTATTCAGGATGCCCTCATTCATAACGAGTGCCTTGGTTACAGCCATCAGGTTCAGAACATGCTCCCGTAGTTCAGAATCCACTTCATATTTTTCCTTCAGCAGATCGAGCTTTTTCGGGATCTCAAGTTCCATGAAAGAGTTACGATCTTCTCCGGTAATCTTCTGCATCGCCTTCTCATCTGATTTTCCGGAGGCCTTATAATCACAGAGGGCCAGAACAGTTCTGCTATCTTCGAGGAGAGGGACTAAAGTGGAAAGTGCCTCAGAAAGAATGTTTCG
>JBCBYL010000195.1:0-2828 GCA_039815855.1 Verrucomicrobiota bacterium | reverse complement strand
TCAATTAGATCCTACCACGACGGATGCCATCCTTACACAGAGTGCAAACAAGAGTTACATCGATACCAAAAAAGACATATCCGGGCTTGAAACCCAACTGGGCCAGCTAAGTGAATTCCTCACCGATAAGCATCCTAAGATCATCGGCCTCAAAGAGAGTATAGAGAGGAAAGAGCAACTCCTGGAAGTCGCTGAAAAACAGGGAATTGAGCAACTCTTAGATCGTAAAGATGCCCTTCTCCTTAAGGTCAGCAATACTCAGGAACTGATCAAGGAGTGGGAACAAAAATCACGAGAAGCTGGAAGACTGGTCGCTGACCACGACAATCTCAAAGCCGATGTCGAACGGCTGAAAGAACTCCGAAACCGCCTCAGCGATGTGACGGTCAATTTGGATGTCTCCACCAGCACCAGCCAAGTCAGTATCTCTATCCTCGAAACTGCTTCCGAAGCGGCAAAATCAAGACCTGGAATCCTAAAAGCACTTCTCACCGCCAGCCTGATCGGCCTTCTCGCGGGGATTGGAATTCTGTTTGTTCTGGACCGGATCGATGACCGGGTGAACTCATTCTCTGAATTCAGGGATTACTTCGAGGAAGAAGTCTTAGGACAGGTCCCTTTTGAAAAAGAAGTCGCAGCTGGCTCAGACCGAATTCCCCTTTTGCAGTCAGATGATGAGCGACAGGTTTATTCCGAATCTTTCCGAAACATACGCTCATCATTGATGTATATGGCAACTGATGGTGAGCGCCCCAAAGTTATTTTGGTCACCAGTGCGATTCCTGGTGAAGGGAAATCGACAGTGGCCTGTAACTTAGCCAGAACACTGGCTTTTTCGGGCGCTTCCACTCTGCTCATTGATGGTGATATCCGAAAAGGGGTCGTTCATGAAGAATTTAAAATCAGCAAAGAGAAGGGCCTGGCGGATGTACTCGAAGGGGCGATGGAGTGGAAGGAAGCGATCCAAGAAGTCGATCTCCCCTCCCTTTCAGTGATTAGTCGTGGTTCACCGAAGAAATCGATTGGTGAACTTTTGATCCATCCGATCTCGAGTAGCATTATTAAAGAGATGAAAAGTCAGTATGATCATGTCATCATCGATTCTCCTCCTGTACTTGCTGCCGATGATACTCCCAGCCTGGCTCCGAAAGTGGATGGTGTCATTATGGTCATGAGATCATCGTTTACCTCCTCGCGCCTGACCCAGACGTCATTAGATCAGCTCAGGCAGAGACAAGCGAATATCATCGGGATCGTCATCAACTGCATTAACACCAGCCTCCCGGATTATTATCACTACGAGTACTATCGCTCCTACTATCAGGAGCCTGTAACGGAAACCAAGAAGTCCTAACTACCTTTTACTAAATGGCAGGATAGAACCACTTCAGCGAGGAACCGTTGCAAAGAATACTTCCAACCGGGGATTCCCTCCAGGATCAGACCCTTAAAACATAAGGCGTAGATCAAAACGACAAAGGGAGCGGGTATAATCATCCGCCTCAGCCGATCTTGAGGTGCCAAGTCTCGCCAATTTGATTTCCTTAGCTTATCCACTTCCAAGCTGGCATACCTTTGTTGTGAGGCCCACCATCTGGAAAACGGCTTACGATCATCGTGCAAGAGTGGAGATGATAGCGTCCCACACTCTCCGCCTAATAGCAGGTCCTGCGTATGGCCATCCTGAATGTAGTTTCCTTTCGAGCACCGAAAGAGCGCAATTCGTGGCGGCAAAATTGAACTCCGAAGCGGGTGCCCATCGAGACAATATCGAAAAGGAATCCGAAATCCGTTCTGGTCAGGACAAACTGGCAAGTCCTCGATTTCTTGGGCCAGTTCTGGTGGCACTCCATAATCGGCATCCAGTGTCAGCACCCATTCCGTCTCCACTTTTTCAAGTCCGTAGTTCCACTGTTCTGAATGTGAATCAAAGCGGCGACGATAGACATCCACATGAGAATAGGATTGAAGCAATTCGTAGGTTCCATCCGTGCTCTCACTATCGATGACTACAATACGGTTTGCCCATTTCAAGCCAGCGAGAGTGCGCTCGATGTTAGCGATCTCATTCTTCGTCAGGATCAGGGGAGTGATCTCAGAAAGAATCACAAAAACCGACTTTCTGGCTCCGAACCTTGACTCAGGAGAAAAGAATAGACATCTCTCATTGCCCGTGCGCGGGACTCCCAAGAGTATTCCGAAATCATCCATTGCCTACCCTCGCGTCCCATTTCATTTCTCTGCTCAAACGTCATCGACATCGCTTCTCTCAACGCTGCAGTCAACGCATCTCTACTGACAGGAATAGACCATCCACACTGCTTCATCACTAAGTTTTGCCAGGGTGTTTGATCGGTGGTGATCACCGGAGTGCTCGCTGCTAAACTTTCCGCAACCACTTGTCCAAAGTTTTCACTGTGAGTCGGCAGCACCACCAGCTCAGCTGCTTGAAGGAGTTCCTCCTTTTCTTTACCGTACACTGGCTTCTTCCAGATGACCCGATTTGATCTCCTTACTTCAGGAAAGTCTTCCCACAACTTTTCCAGGTAGCCGGCCTCAGAGGGACCGGCAATGATCAATTTCCAATCCGGGAATTGAGTGCTTATGGAATTCCAACTTTGGAGCAGTATATCGATTCCTTTTTTGGGATGAATTCGCGAAAGATAGAGGACAAATGGGTTCTTCTCTACGGAACGTTCCGTGAGTGGATGGCAGTTCACCCCATTTGGAATGATATAAATGGGTTTCCGGAACCCAAAGGCTTCAATGGATCTCGCCTCCTTTTCTCCTGTGGCATGAAATGCAGTGGCACTGTTTAGATTATTTTC
>JBCBYL010000238.1:0-1749 GCA_039815855.1 Verrucomicrobiota bacterium | reverse complement strand
TTTTTGATCACGTCCATCATCCTGAACGAATACGACTCAGGTGAATTCAAATTTATCAATTTTTGGAAGAGACGAATTCGGAGAATTCTCCCTGTGCTTTCTGTTATGGTTTTAGTGGTACTGATCAGTCTTTATTTTATTGAATATCGACCTCAATTATTAGCTTTAGGATCAGATGCGCTGGCTTCCGTGCTTTCATTTGCAAATATCGCCATGTGGCAACGGGTGGGAAACTATTGGGGAAACGCTGCGGAATCATCCCCGCTTCTGCACGCCTGGTCTCTATCAATCGAAGAGCAGTATTACCTCCTCTACCCGATACTCATCATTACTCTCCTGAAAAGAAAGTATAGCCTTCTCATCGTGATCGGAGGCATGGGGCTCTGCAGTTTTTTGCTGTTTCTTCTCATGGCAGAAAAATTGCCTGTTGAAGCTTTCTATCTCTTACCGTCAAGAATGTGGGAACTCTGTGCAGGCTGCTTGTTGGCGGTCTTCAATCACAAAGGAAAGCTCCACTTTTCCCAGCAGCTCAAGGGGTATCTTTCTTTCGCTGGTATCACGATGATATTAGCCTCTTATCTGCTCATCAACGGGGAAAGTGGAATTTCTTTCTGGCTCATTATTCCAGTGATAGGAACACTCTTGGTGATTCTAGATGACAGCCAAACCAGCTTTATCAGCACTGTTCTGTCTTCAAAGCCTCTCGTCTTTATCGGCAAACTCTCTTATTCATTGTACCTATGGCATTGGCCACTGATTGTTGTCTCTGAGCGCTATTTTCCTGATCATGATTTTTCAATTCTACTGATTATGGCAGGCTCATTCATCGCATCGCTTGCAAGCTACTACTTCATTGAGAAACCCATTCGAAAGCACCGCCATGGTGTGCTCTTAGCCTTGCTGCTCGCTTGCCTCGCGCTGTCCGCCTCCCTTTATTTCTTCTTGGGCAAGTATCAAACTGAGTATCCGCCTGCAGGCTTTGAGCGCGTCGACTATTACGGTAAGATATACGATTTATCTCCTAGACGCCCCTCACTTCCACGGGAGACACGTGCGCAACTGTTCGGCACCAAAATTCATACTTCACCAGTAGCGTCGCCTGACGCCTATCTCAAAGGGGGAATGCCCATAGAACACAACAATTCTAGCCCGGATGTCCTTCTCTGGGGCGACTCCCATGGCAATATGTGGGCAAAGCTCCTTACGGAGGTGTGCAATGAGCAGCAGCTCACACTCGTGACAAATACGATGGATGCGACCAGCCCTTTTTTTCATATTCCTCCACGAAAGTCTTTGCGCTCGACAAAGCGGCTATCTCGCCAGGAGAAATTTCTTTTCGAAAAGGCTAAGCTAGAGACGCTTAAAAAATGGAGGCCGCAAGTCCTCATCATTGCTTGTCGTTGGTCACATAATCTCGTTTGGAAATCTGAATTATCTCAGATTTTGAAACTTTGCCAGGAGCAAGGGACACAGGTTCTGTTGATCGGTCAGCCACCTGAGCTGCCATTCGGAAACAATCTCGCCGCTCAATATCTGTTGTATGCCGGCTATGAAGCAAAAGAGGCACTTAAACAGTATATGGCATTCCAAGCTCAAGATAGTTATTTGAAGGGTTATCAATTAATTGAAAAACACTCCATGGCCAGCGAGCACGTTAGCTTACTTGATTTACGTTCCCATTTCGTGAATACACAAAATAAAGCCTGGATTATTGATGGACGCGAAATTCTTTATTACGACGACGATCAC
>JBCBYL010000062.1:0-14213 GCA_039815855.1 Verrucomicrobiota bacterium | reverse complement strand
CTAGAAAACAAATACGAAGAAAACATCACAGGCGAATACTACGTTGATAACCAATGTATCGACTGTGATCTCTGCCGGGAAACGGCACCTAGCAACTTTACTCGCCAGGACGATGGCGGATATTCATTCGTCTTTAAGCAACCTGAGAATGATGACGAACGCGCGCAGTGCGTCGAAGCAATGGAAGGTTGCCCGGTCGAAGCAATTGGAGATGACGGTAAATAATCCGTTCTCCTATTTGCTGACTCAACACCTTAAATGATGACCTTGGATAAAGATCAAGTTCAGGCCCCACTATTAAGCCTTGATCATGCGAGTCTTCCTCAAGACAAGTTGCACGATCGCCGTGCAGCCGCTTGGAAGGCTTATGGAGAATTACCGATGCCGAGCCGCAAGGATACGGATTGGCGCTTCTCGAATATCAAGGCCATTGATCTTGAGGGATTCCAATACCATCTACCCGTCGCTAATCAAACTGATTTGAAAAGCCGTTCGATTCTTAAATTAGAATCTCAGGCTGAGGCTGTTTTTGCCAATCAGGAAACCCTTCAATTTGATGCGCTTCCTGAAGAACTTGCTTCGAAAGGGGTCGTCTGGATGTCACTCGCTGAAGCGATTGAATCGCATCCAGATCTGATTGATGAGCACCTCCTCTCCCAAAAAGTAGAATTAGGCTCTGAAAAGTTTTCTAAGCTCCATGAGTCACTCTGTAAAACGGGGTCGGTGATCTACGTTCCCGATAAGGTGGAAATCGACTTGCCCTTCGTCGCGCATTACTGGCTGGATGGTGAGAATGCATCTGTCTTCCCCCACACCCTGATTATTGCGGGTAACCATAGTAAAGTAACCATGGTTGATATCTTCAGTAGTTCAGAAGCATCGCGTGGCCTGGCATCTTCGGTAGCAGATATCATTGCCGGGGTAGGTGCTAAAGTGGACCATCTCACGGTGCAGGACTGGTCTGAGCAAACGCTCTCCTTCCAATCAGGTTCCATTCGTGTTGACCGGGATGCTCATACAAAATGCTTCCAATTTAATTCCGGTGGTTCTTTTGCCCGCTCCGAAGTGTTGAGTCGCGCAATCGGCTCCGGTTCCACCAGTGAAGTGTTGGGCTTAACGTTAGCACACAATCAACAGGAATTTGATCAGCGCACCCTGCAAAACCATGAAGTCCCTCACACCATGAGTGATTTGCTTTTCAAGAATTCACTCAATCACCAGTCGAAAACCATTTTCTCCGGTCTGATCCGTGTGTTTGAAGGCGCAAAACAAACTGACGCTTACCAAACGAACCGCAATCTGCTGCTCGATAAAAATGCAGAAGGGGCCTCGATGCCGGGGCTGGAAATCGAGAATGACGATGTGAAGTGTTCACACGGTGCGACGACCAGCCAGATTGATGAAGAGAACTTATTTTATATGCAGGCGAGAGGCATCAGCTTGCCTGTAGCGAAGCACCTTATCGCACTGGGTTTCTGTGAGGAGATCCTCGCTCGCTTTAACCACCCTGAGCTCAATCCGATTCTCCGTCATAAGGTTGAAGATAAATACGCCCGATCCAGCAAAATTTCCCATGAGGAATTGGGAGTGCAAGTGGTTGACGAAACGGATGTGCGCCAGCTTCAAGGCACTCAGTAATCTTTCACACCTTCAGGATACTTAATGATGGCTAAGGCAATTAAACCCGGTGATGACTATACCCTCATCAACGACTGCCCGGCAGTTAAAATCCCGAGCGGGGAGCCATGCCTTCTCGAAAAGGATGAGGAAATTTCCATCACCCAGGCATTAGGCGGTTCTGTCACGGTCATGTCCCGATTGGGCATGGTTCGAATTGATACCAAGCACTTAGCCTCACTCGGGCTTGAACTCGAAGCTCCTGCGGAAACAGAGTCCACCCCTGTGGAAGAGGAAGATCTCGAAAAGGCAGTCTGGAATCAGCTCAAGGAAGTCTATGATCCAGAAATTCCTGTCAATATTGTTGATCTGGGTCTGGTCTACAGCATGAAGGTGGATGAAGGCGAAAAGACTCAAGTCAACGTGAAGATGACGCTTACCGCACCCGGTTGTGGCATGGGACCTGTGATTCAACAGGACGCCCAGTCCCGTGTGGAATCGATTGCCAAAGTGGATGAATGCCTTGTTGAGCTCGTCTGGGATCCGCCCTGGGACCAGGAAATGATCAGCGAAGTCGGGAAAATGAAGCTGGGCATGATTTAGTCGTGCTTTGCACGAAGAGGCCGGAGATGACCCGTACTCCATTATTTTTCCTGATCATTTTAGGATCATTCCATTTCACCGCTTCAGCTTCTCTCCAATTCGACCAGATCACTCCTGATAAAGTCTATGTCGGAGTAGGAGGGGAGCAGGGGAGACTCATTATAGATGGAGCCGGGTTGAATTCGATCCGCTCTTTTGAAATGGTCTATGGCAATAAAAAGTCGGACTACATGTTGATTCAGCCGGTCGGGAAAGAGGACCAGCGACGTGAAATCATCCTTCTCACCCGGCCAGACACGCCACTCGGTTCTGGATTTAAACTCTATGCCGTCACCCAAGAGAATACCCAGGTCAGGATTCCGGTTGAAATTCAGGTCGTCCAAACGGGGGACCAGCGGCTCCAGCAGGACGTATCGACCACTTCATTAAGAGAGTCCGTTTTGGAAGCGACGACATCGCGGATTGTCGTAGAGCGTAATCAGGCTCCTCTCGTAGAAGCGACCTTACCTGATCCTCTCGTTGTGCCCCCCACCGGTGAAGCGTTTACCTTCCGCATCGCGGGGACCAATCTGGACCAGATTACCGATGTCCGTGTCCGGCCGGGAGACGAGCCTGCCAAGTACCGAAAGAACGAAGGAAAATTACCACACCGCACCGTTGACTTCGGTATCGAAGTCGATGTCATGGCCTCTCCCAATTCCAATCAGGGAGATGGATACATCCTCGACCTGATGGTCGATCGGTTTTTGGCGGTTTCCCTTCCCTTTGAAGTAGGAACACCCGCAGTGATGCCTCCGCCCGTCATTACGGATACGCCCGTCATTGATCTGCCTCCCATCGAGCCCATTGATTAAACGAAAATAACTATTCCTATAGGGAATATTTAGAAATTAGTAGTTCTGGTAATGGTGTTAATAACGTAATTTATGTGCATCTGGACTCCTGAATATCTTAGTCCGTCCGCTGTTCTGATTTATTGATACAGATTCTCAATTACAATCTAACATTTTTTCTTATAAACGATTGACGACTGGCTTGATGCAAGGCAAATCATTTCTTTCCAATGCGCTTAAACACAGTCGTTTAAGTGACGGATAGGACTGTATTGAACGATTAAACGGATGGCTAATTTTTTTCCTAGAACCTCAAACTGGTTACCGATTAAGTTACTCGTAGCTCTCATTTGCTTAGGGTCGACGGGTGCGCTGGGAGTGACGTATTATGCGACTCAGAAGTATACCCGAGTGGGTTATCAGCCGACCCAGCCTGTTCCATTTGATCATAGCTTACACGCGGGGCAATTAGGAATCGACTGCCGCTACTGTCACTTTGGTGTCGAACAGTCTAGCCACTCCAATGTTCCGACGACTCAGGTATGTATGACCTGTCACAACCAGGTGAAGCAAAATAGTGAGAAACTGGAACTGGTGCGTGAGAGCTGGGATGAGGGGGAAGCGATCGAATGGGTGCGTATCCACAAGGCGCCTGACTATGTTTACTTTAACCATGCCGTTCATGTGAACAGTGGGGTGAGTTGTGTGGATTGCCATGGACAGATTCAGGAAATGGAAGAGGTCTGGCATGCAGAGTCATTGAGCATGGGTTTTTGCTTAGAGTGTCACCGTAATCCGGAAAAATATATTCGGCCCATTGAAGAGGTGACCAATATGGAGTGGTCCGCTGGTTCTACACAGGAACAGTGTGAGTTAGGCGAGGAGCTGGTTGAAGATTGGAAGATTAATCCTCCGGAACACTGTGCGGGATGCCACCGTTAGGAATGAATCATAAGTGAAGACAATCATCGAACATCCACCTGTAGAAAAGCTAGCCAATGGCGGAAAAGCCTATTGGAGAAGCCTGGCTGACTATTCAGAGTCAAACGAGTTTCATCAATGGTTGGATCGTGAGTTTCCTGCCGGCGCATCTGAGTTCTGGGGTGACGGAGTTTCCCGGCGGAACTTTCTGCGCCTGATGGGAGCTTCTATGGCTTTGGCTGGATTTGGAATGGCTTCTTGTCGCAGGCCGGAAGCAGCCGTGGTTGCCTTTTCCAAGACACCGGAGTGGCAGATCCCCGGAGTGCGGATTCCATTTGCAACTGCGATGCCACGTCGTGACGGGGCACAGCCTTTACTGGTTCAGAGTTTCGATGGCAGGCCGATCAAAATTGAAGGGAATCCCCTCCACCCACTAGGGAACGGGAAGTCAGACACCTTTGCTCAATCCTCACTGCTCGATCTTTATGATCCGGACCGATCAAGTCGATTCGTTAAAGAAGGGGAGACAGCAACCGAAGCAGATTTCATTTCTGCTTTCACAGGAGCGGCTCAAGGATGGAAAGCAGAGCGAGGAGCGAAGCTGGCCATTCTGGCTGAAGCCACACCCTCTCCGACCACTCAACGTCTCATTGAGGACTTTAAAAAGCAGTATCCGCAGGCGAAGTGGGTCACCTATGAGCCCGCCCAGTCAGGAAATGACGCTCAGGCAGTTGAAGCCGCCTTTGGCCCTGATGTCCGGCTGCGGTTAGAAAGCAAGAAAGCGGAAGCGATACTGGCATTTGATTCTGATTTTCTGGGCGGTTCTCAAAGCGACCTGAGTGTGGTCCGTGGTTTCGCTAAAGGCCGCTCTGTAAAGAAGCCGACCGATGCGATGAATCGTCTCTATGTGGTTGAGCCAGCTTACTCGATTACGGGAGGAATGGCAGACCACCGTGCGCCTTTGAAGGCTGTTGATATTCCGGCCGCGATTGCTGCCTTCGCTAGCGAAGTCGCTGCCTTAACCGGAAACGGTTCGCTTTCAGCAATGGTCAGTGGGCTATCCAAATCAGCGTTACCGGGACTGGATCCTCAATGGCTCAAAGAATCTGCTAAAGATCTGGTTTCGAAGAAAGGCAACGTTGCGGTCCTGGTTGGTGCCAATTATCCGGTTGCAGTCCAGGCATTAGTGCTGGCCATTAATGATGCCTTAGACGCATTTAAGTCTGTCTTGGTTCCCGTTCCATGGAAGTCGATGTCGACGGCCACGCTGAGTGAATTGACGAAGATGATGGATCGCGGTTCCGTTGACAGTCTAGTCATCTTAGGAGGCAATCCTTGCTACAATTCACCTGCTGGATTGAATTTTTCTGAAGCTCTAAAGAAGCTAAAGACCCTTGTCCATCTTAGCACTCATGAGGATGAGACATCACTGTGCGCTCATTGGCATGTTCCGATGGCACATTATCTGGAGTCATGGGGTGACGCTTTCGACGCGGCTGGCCGTGCCATTTCTATACAACCACTGATCCTACCGCTCTTTGGTGGATTATCGATCGATCAGGTTCTCTCCCTCATGACTGGAGAAGTTCCTGATGGAGTGGAAGGAAAGGAAGTTGACCCTTATTTCAAAGGACCCGAACTGGTTCAGGCTACCTTCGCGAAAGAGATGAGCTTAACACCGGATACCTATCCATTCCGGACTGCCTGGAAAAAGTATGTCCGTGAAGGCTTTGATAACGAAGGGAAAGTGAAGCCGGCATCCACCGCGTTCAATCCAGGATCACTTGGAAGCTTCGTCGCCAAAGACCGCAAGGTTTTCACACCATCTCAAGCGGATGCTTTAGAAGTCGTTTTCCGTGCAGATTCTTCCATGGATGATGGTCGTTACAATAATAACGGCTGGTTAATGGAAATGCCGGACCCGATCACGAAGCTCACTTGGGATAATGCAGTTCTCATGAGTCCGGCCACCGCCGAGAAACTGGAGCTAGAAGAAAAGCTGGAAGAAGGAATTTACAAGGGTCAGGTCATTACCCTCTCCGTGAACGGTAATGAGATCACAGCCCCGATTCATATTGTGCCAGGTTTTGCTGAAGGAAGTTTAACATTGCCACTCGGTTATGGTCGCACGGTGACGGGTCGGGTTGGTGAGGGTGCCGGCTTTAGTGCCTACCAGCTCATGGGAAGCGAAGGGGACTACGCCCTGGCAGGAGTCAGTGTCGAACCGACTGCGGACTTTTACGATTTTGCCATTACCCAGGAGCACTGGAGCATGGAAGGACGCGGAATCGTCCGTCAGGGGCCGATCGAGTATTACCGTAAAAACGACAAGTTTGCTCACAAACAAGGGTTGGAAAGCCACACCCCACCCAACCGCAGCTTTTACGAAACACCTTACGAAACGGCCAGAAAAGCCATTGAAAATGGCGAACCCTATGATGAGGCTGTTTATAGTTCAGTGCACCAGTGGGGAATGGCCATTGATTTGACGACCTGCACCGGATGTCAGGCTTGCGTTGTTGCCTGTCAGTCTGAAAACAACATTCCGATTGTGGGTAAGGATCAGGTCCAAAAAGGCCGGGAGATGCACTGGATGCGGCTTGATCGCTATTTTACGGCGACGGTTGAAAACAACGGACATAAAGAAGATCTTTCGAAATTTAAGGTCGAATCCAAATTTAATAATGGACCCGATAAGTTAGTAGTGCCGAATGCTCCCGAAATGGTGACGCAGCCGATTCTCTGCATGCAATGTGAGAATGCACCCTGTGAAACGGTCTGCCCGGTCAATGCAACTGTTCATACCAATGAGGGTCTGAATGCGATGGCGTATAACCGCTGTATCGGTACCCGCTATTGTGCCAACAACTGCCCCTACAAAGTCAGACGGTTCAACTGGTTCGATTACAATCAGCGCCAACTCGATCAACTCTATATTTCAGGTCGGGTCAAAGAACAGGGCTGGGTCGAGACCTTTAAGCGTCCGCTTGGACCGAAGGGAACGGAAGAACTCACCAAGATGTCCAAGAACCCGAACGTGACCGTGCGGATGCGTGGAGTGATCGAGAAGTGTACGTTCTGTGTCCAACGTCTGGAAGAGGCGAAAATTAATCATAAGATTAAGCGCGAGAACCGGACGACTGGCAACATCATGGTTCCAACCGACAGCGTGCAGACAGCCTGCCAGCAGGCCTGTCCCGCAGAGGCGATTACTTTTGGAAACTTACAGGATAAGAACAGCAAGGTCGTGGAGGTGCGTGAACGGAAACACGCTTACAAGTTGCTCGATTACCTCAATACCCGTCCACGTGTCAGTTATTTAGCGAAACTGAAAAACCCGAACCCGGCCATGCCTGGAGCAGATTTGGTCGGTATGTCACTCATCAATGCGACTTCTCACGGTGACCATGGAGGTCATGATGACCACGGAGACCATGGCAAGTCACACGACCACGACGATCACTCAGACGCAGAAGATCATGGAGGGCATCACTAATGGCGGATCCTAAGGCATCTGATTTCGGGCCAGCCATCAATAATAAGATGGAGCGGAAGCCATTGGTTCTCAATAACCGGGGTTATCACTGGATTACAGAGCACGTGTGTTCGATGATCGAAGCACCTGTTAATTTCATTTGGCTATTGTTAACTTTGGTTTCAGGTCTGGTGGCCACGTTGGTTCCTATCCAATTGGCCTATCAGGTTTCTACCGGAGTGGGTGTCTGGGGTCTGAATAATCCAGTCTTCTGGGCCTGGGATATTACGAACTTTGTTTTCTGGATCGGGATCGGTCACGCTGGAACGCTGATTTCGGCCATCCTCTTTTTGACGAGGCAGAAATGGAGAACGTCGATCAACCGGGCTGCCGAAGCGATGACCATTTTTGCGGTGATTTGTGCCGGTATTTTCCCAGCCTTCCACGTGGGACGGGTCTGGTATGCCTGGTATTTATTCCCGATCCCGAATTCAAACGTGATCTGGCAGAACTTTAAGAGTCCGCTGCTCTGGGATGTTTTTGCGGTATCGACGTACTTTACGGTTTCACTGCTCTTCTGGTTTACCGGACTCGTGCCTGATTTTGCGACCATTCGAGATCGAGCCAAGAATAAGATCAGAAAATTCTTCTACGGATTCTTAGCCTTAGGTTGGAGAGGGTCGAACCGGAACTGGCAGCATTATGAGAAGGCCTACCTCATTCTGGCCGGTATTTCGACTCCACTGGTTCTTTCCGTGCATAGTATCGTTTCCTTTGACTTTGCCACGTCGGTCATTCCCGGATGGCATACGACCATTTTTCCTCCCTATTTTGTGGCCGGTGCGATCTTTGGTGGATTTGCGATGGTATTGACTCTGATGATTCCAGTTCGGGCTATCTTTAAATTGCATGATCTCTTTACGATTAAGCACATTGATAATATGGCAAAGATCACTCTCTTTACCGGAACGATTGTCGGTTATGCCTACTGTATGGAGTTCTTCGTTTCCGCCTACAGTGGTAACCCCTATGAGGCTTGGGTCTTTGAAAATAACCGACTGAGTTTAGATGCTCCTTACTGGTGGGCATATTACCTCATGTTTACTGGTAACGTTTTTGCTCCTCAGCTCTTTTGGTTTAAGAAAATCCGTCAGAATCCATGGTTGGTCTGGGGCATTTGTTTCATCGGGCCGAACGTCGGGATGTGGTTTGAGCGATTTGTCATCATTGTTACTTCGGTGCATCGAGACTTCCTGCCCGGCTCCTGGGGGTATTTCTCTCCCACTTGGAATGACATCCTCTTGTTCGTTGGAACGATTGGGCTCTTCATGTTCCTTTTCCTTCTTTTCATTCGATTCCTGCCTTCGATTACCATGTTTGAGGTGAAGGCGGTGCTGCCGGAAGCGGATGTGCATTGTCACCCCAACTTGCTGAAAAATGCGGGTAAGAGTGATGTTGAGAGCAAGAAAGACGAAAGTGAAACCGTGGAGGCCCACTCATGAGCCAGGGGAAACTTTTCGCGATCGCTGCTGAATTCCAAACGGCCAAAGATCTTTACCACGCTGCGGAAAAGGTGCGCGACGCAGGCTATAAAAAATGGGATGTCTATTCTCCCTTTCCGATCCATGGCATGGATGAAGCAATGGGCCTGGGGCGTTCCTGGTTGTCCGGACTGTCACTATTGGGTGGGATCGCTGGATTCACCTCCGCGTTTGTTCTCATCTATTACACTGGTTTTATCGATTATCCGACGATGGTGCAGGGAAAGCCATTTTTCGCCTTTGAGCCTAGTTTTCCTATTTTGTTTGAGTTAACCATTCTCTTAACGGCTTTTGCCACTTGCGGCGGTATCCTCCTCTTCAATCTACTTCCCCGATGGAATCATCCTATGTTCAACTGGGATCGGTTCGCCAGAGTGACGGATGACAAATTTTTCCTCGCGATTGAGTCGGACGATCCTTTGTTCATAGAGTCTGAGATTCAACAACTACTTGAAGAAATTGGTGGAGCGGAAATTACTCCTATCCATGAAGATCTGGAGGAAGATAAGTCATGATGCGTCTTTTCTTTTATGGTTGGATCACATCAGTGGTTTTGGTCATCGTGATCTTTGGCTTTCGCGGGGATAAATCGAAACGGACTCCGTTTGAAATTTTCGATGACATGGATCACCAGCCTAAATTTAAGTCCCAGGCCACGTCTGCCTTCTTTGCCGATGGGCTGGCTGACCGCGTTTTGGTTGATGGAACGGTTCCTTTTAATATCAAGCTGGAAGACGAGTACCTCACGAGTGGTAAGATCGACGGAAAGTGGGGAAGAGGATTCCCGATTTCCGTTACGGAGGAGCTGCTTCAGAAGGGTAAGGAACGCTACAATATCAACTGTGCCATCTGCCATGGTGAACTGGGTCTAGGCAACGGAGTGACGACTCGATTCGGTGTCAATGGTGTCGCGAATTACCATTCCGATCTCTACTACAACATGCCGGAAGGAAAACTCTACAATACCGTGGTGCACGGGAAGGGGAATATGATCGGCCTTCCTCACTTAAGTATCGAAGAACGCTGGGCCGTCGTGGCTTATATCCGAGTCCTGCAGCGCAGTCAGAAAGCCTCACTCACTGACGTTCCTGAAGAGGAAAAGGAGAATTTACAATGAGCGACGACCACGTGATTTCCAGACCGACAGAAGAACGATTTAATTTAACCAAGCTTGGGTTGATACCATTTGGCTTTCTGATTGCGGGCTCAGTTCTGACCTTGGGATCATTTATTCTATGGGCCTTTGACGTGGTTCATTTTGCGTATGCCTGGCTCTGGGCATACATGTTCCTCTTCACGATTGCCTCGGGATCACTTTTCTGGACCCTCATCCATCATGCGGTGGATGCAAACTGGAGTACAGCGGTGCGGCGCATCTTAGAAAACGTAGCCGCGCTCTTTCCTTTCCTGGCCATTGCCTTTATTCCTCTGGCGATCACGATTTACAATGGGGACCTACTCAAGTGGTGGAAAGTAGAAGAAGGAGCCGACGTTGTCCTCGATGCCAAGCGCTGGTATCTGAATCATGGATTCTTCTGGCTACGCGCGGTTCTCTACTTTGTCTTTTTTATTGGATGCGGCTTTTTCTTGAGGAAATGGTCAATTGCCCAGGACCAGAGTGGAGATGTGGAGCTTTCGTTGAAGATGCGCCGTCTGGCCTATGGAGGGCTTTGTGGTTTTGCGCTCGCGATCACTTTCAGTGCGGTTGACTGGGTCATGGCACTCAACGAGCATTGGTTCTCAACCATGTGGGGGGTTTACATATTTGCCGGGTCTGCTGGCACTTCGATGGCGCTCCTAATATTGATTACACAGGGTCTAAAAAGTGCGGGCTATTTGAAGGAAGTGGTGACGGAAGAACACTTTCACATTATGGGCAAACTCCTTTTTGCCTTCACGGTTTTCTGGGCCTACATCTCATTCAGCCAGTATATGCTTTATTACTATGCGAATATCCCAGAGGAGACGATCTGGTTTCACCACCGAAATACAGGGAGTTGGTATTACGCAACACTCTTCCTTGTCTTTGGTCGTTTTGTTTTACCTTTTCTCTGGTTATTGACCCAACCTGCAAAGAAGAGTCCTTTGCGCATTTGTGTCGCCTCTGGCTGGATCATCTTGATGCACCTCTATGATCTCTACTGGATGATCATGCCTGAGTATCAAATCCGGCAGGCCAAAGCCGCCGGAGTGAAAGATTATATTTACGAAGGATATTTAAATGTCGATTTTGCAGCGCTTCTGTTGGAGCTGATCCCAGTGCTTGGCTTAGTCTTACTCGCGATTTTCTTCTACCTGAGGAAGATGCCCGGACAGTGTCTCTTTCCCATCCGTGATCCACGACTTTACGAATCCGTTACGTTGAAAAATTAATATGTCTGAAGCCAATACAGATTCTGCAAAAACTGAGAGCTCCTTTTGGACTTTCCTCCTGGTATTGCTTGCGATAACGGGACTGGGATTGGTCTCATTGCTTGCCATCCAACCGAAGACTCCAATTGATGTCGCTTATGAGGAGCGGTCCCAACAACGCTCCGAGGCGAGAATGGAAATCCAGCAAGAGGCAGATGAGAAGACAACCAGCTATGCCTGGCAGGACCAGGGTGCGGGTTCCGTGCGCATCCCAGTCTCTCAAGCGATGAAAGTGAGCTTAACTGATCTCCAGAAAGTAGTTGTTACTCCGAGTGATGAATTAGCGCCGCTGGCACCAGGTCCCAGTGATGCTCCCGTCGTCCGTAAGATCGAGGTCGTCACAGAGCCTGACCTGATGGAAGTGACTGAATCTGATGAAGGGATTCCAGCAGAAGAAACTGACACCGGAGAATCCACAGCCGGGGAAGAAGAAAAAGCCGAAAACGCGAAGTCTGAAGAAGCCGCGGAAGGAGGCTCAGAATGAGTGAATCAGAGAACATGAATGATGAAATCCAAAGGCTGAAGATCGATCAATCGGTCCGTGGCCCCGTCCTCTTCTTTTTTATTAATGCATTGCTTTGGCTCTTCTTCGGAACGATTGCAGGTGCCTTTGTTGCCTTGAAGTTGAATAACCCTACCTTCCTCGAGAGTTTTCTGGGAATCCCCTTGCCGATCCTTAGCTATGGCAGGCTATTCCCTGCCTTTGAGCATATGTGGATTTATGGGTGGTGCTTCCAGGCATCCTTTGGAGCCCTTGTCTGGCTAGCCGGACGATTAACACGTGCGGAGTTGAAACTGCCTGCGGTGACAATTGCAGCTGGCTTCTTCTGGAACCTGGCGGTTACTGCAGGAATCATTGCGATTCAATTTGGTCAAGGAACCTCTTATTCCTGGTTCGAATTTCCGCCTGCCATCTCTCTTAGTCTCCTTTTTGCCATTACGGTCATTGCGTTCCAGATTGGGGATATGATCCGCCGCCGTAACCGGGCAGAACCTTTTATTTCTCTCTGGTATATCGCGGCAGCGATCTTTTGGTTTCCGGCCATCTACCTGGCTACCAATTTAATGCTGAGTATCAGACCTGTCTCCGGAGTGATGACTGCTGTCGTTAATTCCTGGTTCAAGCAGGGGCTGGTCGGTCTCTGGTTTGTGCCGATCGGGTTAGGCATTGCTTACTACATGATTCCTAAGGTAACTGGACAGAGGATTCACAGTTATTATCTGGCTGCAGTTGGATTCTGGTCACTGGCCTTTCTGGCTCCTTGGAATGCCGGGAACTTTTTGATCGGAAGCCCACTACCTGCTTGGATCCAAACTGCAGGCATTTCTTCGACCATTCTGATGATGATTCCTGCCGGGCTGGTTTCTTATAATTTCTTTAAAACGATCCAGTTTGCTCCTTCAACAGCGGGAGCGAGCCCGACACTCCGCTTTGTTCTATTTGGTGCGGCAGCGTATATGGCCGGTAGTGCAATCCTGGCGCTTACCTCATTAAGATCGATCAGCCTCATTTCACAATTCAGTGTTTACTCGATTGGTCACTTCAATCTGATGTTTTACGCCTTTTTCACGATGATGGCTTTTGGGGCGATGTATTTTATTATGCCTAGACTGGTTGGCTGTGAGTGGGTTTCTTCCCGTCTGATTGGCTGGCACTTTATGGCCACAGCCTACGGCGTCGGCATTCTGGTCTTCTTTTGGATGGTGGGTGGTTTCCTGCAGGGGAGTGCGATTAATTCATCGAGCACGGCTCACCTGACTGGGTTTGAGAATGCGATTGAAGCACTGAAATTGGTGATTTGGCTGCCGGTCATCCCCATTGTCATTTTGGCTGTTGGACAGGCGATTTTTATCCTGCACTTCCTGCTCATGCTATTGAGACTAGGCCGTGTCACTGGTGGGCCGACTCTCCTGGCAGCACAACATGAAATAGAAGCACAGGGGGCAACCGCATCATGAAGGGGATCATGACTTTTTATCTCGGAGTGGTTGGTTCGGCGTTCCTCGCGTGGGCAGGGATGATCTACCTACCGTACCAGCAAGTGGGTCAGCTCCCTGAATATGCCGATGAAGATACCGGCCTGACTTTTCCTCCTGGCGAGAGTGGCTTAGCTGGTCGTGGTCGTGAGGTTTATATTAGTAATGGATGTGTTTATTGCCACACCCAACAAGTCAGACCGACGTACCAGGGGGGAGACATCGACCGGGGCTGGGGAGCACGCCGCAGTGTGGCGCGTGATTATCTTGGCCAAAGTCCGGCACTGGTAGGGTATTATCGAATTGGTCCTGATTTGAGTAACATTGGTGCACCCGAAGAAATCGAAGTCAAAGGCGTCGATGCCGAGGGTAAAGAAACAACGGAAATGAAGGAAGTGCTGGAAAAGGATGCCAGCTGGCACCATCGTCACCTTTACAACCCACGCTCTGTCTATGAATGGTCACTGATGCCATCTTTCAGTTACCTGTATGAAAAAAGAAAAATCGTCGGGCAGTCGTCAGCGAATGCACTCGAATTGACCGGTGAGAATCGTCCAGAAGACGGCTACGAAATTGTTCCATCTCCTGAAGCAGAAGCGCTGGTCGCTTATTTGATGTCTCTGGATGTGCGATATAGTTTACCGGAGGCGAGATAACGATGAGCGATCAAGTAACGAATAATTCATCCAAGGATTACGACGAAAGCAATAACGTCAATCAGATCCACCTGCGAGGATCGCGACAATGTAAACCATGCCAAAGACAGGGAATGACTCACTGCCTTCATCGGGTTCACTTTTTTCGCGCCGGATCGCTTCGTGGATCTGATTGACG
>JBCBYL010000114.1:0-7737 GCA_039815855.1 Verrucomicrobiota bacterium | reverse complement strand
CAGCTTTGCGTCAGGAAAAAGCCGTAATACGGCTGTTGCCAGAATATGTGCGCTTGAATGCCGCAAAGCTGGATATTGGACCTCCGACGGATACGGGATTCTACTATGATTTCGATTTAGAGCACTCCCTGACTCAGGAGGACCTGGAGAAGATCGAAAAAACCATGGCGGAGGTCATTAAGGAGAATCAGCGCTTCGAAAGGCAGGAATGCACACGTGAAGAGGCTGAAGAATTGATCCGCTCCATCGGTCAGGAAGAATATAAATTAGGACGGTTGGCAGATATTCCAGAGGGAGAAACGATTTCATTCTATCGTAACGGCGAATTTCTCGATCTCTGCGCTGGATCACATGTCAATTACACCAAGAAGGTGAAAGCATTTAAGCTGCTCAGTGTCGCTGGGGCTTACCATCGCGGTGACTCCAACAATAAGCAACTCCAGCGGATCTACGGAACTGCCTTCTCAACTAAAGAAGAGTTAGCCTCTTACTTAGAGCAGCTTGAGGAAGCAAAAGCGAGGGATCATCGAAAGTTGGGCAGAGAACTGAACCTCTTTCATATCGATGAATCGGTGGGGCAGGGGCTCATCCTCTGGTTGCCGAAGGGAGCCGTCGTCCGGCAGGAATTACAGACCTTCATTTTAGGTGAATTGGAAAAACAGGGATACTCTCAAGTCTTTACCCCGCATATAGGAAAGTTGGGGTTGTTCAGGACATCGGGACACTTTCCATACTATCGGGATTCACAGTTTCCTCCGCTCGTTGAAAAAGCAACACTGAAGAAATTGAGCGACGATGGGGCTAAATGTGCTGAGCTAACCAATTTACTCGATGTGGGTGATGTGGATGGCTTCCTTCTGAAGCCGATGAACTGTCCTTTCCATATTAAGATTTATGATTCGGAACCTCGCAGCTACCGCGACCTGCCTATCCGTTTAGCGGAATTCGGAACCGTTTATCGTTGGGAACAATCTGGAGAGCTGGGCGGTATGACTCGTGTGCGTGGCTTTACTCAGGATGATGCCCACATTTTCTGTACCGAGGAGCAGGTCGAGGCTGAGATTCAAGGCTGTCTGTCGCTGGTTAAGATCGTGCTTGGGACACTAGGAATAGCTGATTATCGGGTGCGGATTGGGTTACGAGACCCGGATTCAACAAAGTACACTGGCGATCCCGCAGTCTGGGACCGGGCCGAGGCCGCTTGTCGAAATGCGGCAAAGACGCTGAGCGTGGAGGCTTCAGAAGAGGCAGGCGAGGCAGCTTTCTACGGGCCTAAGATCGATTTTGTTGTCAAAGATGTCATCGGTCGTGAATGGCAGCTGGGCACCGTCCAGGTGGATTACAATTTACCGGAGCGCTTTGATATCAATTACATTGGCTCGGATAATACGAAACATCGACCTGTGATGATTCATCGTGCTCCCTTTGGATCGATGGAGCGTTTTATGGGAGTGATCATTGAACACTTTGCCGGAGCCTTCCCCGCCTGGTTAGCCCCGGAGCAGATTCGTTTCATTCCGATTACAGATGATCAGATCGACTATTGCAGGGAACTGGAAGCAAGGTGTAAAGAAATGGGGCTCCGTGTCTCTGTCGATGGAGCTTCTGAAAAAATGGGGGCCAAGATCCGGCGGGCTCAGCTCGATAAAGTTCCTTACATGCCGGTGGTTGGAAAGCGTGAGGCGGAAGCCAATCAGGTTTCCCTTAGAGCCAGGGGAGCCGGTGATCTAGGCACTTTGAGTGCGGAAGAGTTCCTCAAGCGGGTTCAGGACCATGTCAACAATCGCTCGCTTGAACTATAGAGCACTATCCAATCAGAATTATCTCATCTTCGTTAAAACGATGGCTGACACGCAGTCATGACGGAAAGATGAGGTAGTTTACTCATTTTAAATTCGGTCTTACCGATAAAGAGTTGCTTCCAGAAGGCGGGCCGCTTCGATATAGCCTTCGTGCATTACGCTGGCTCTGGTAGAGGCCATGAAGATCGCTTCCACGGCGGCTACCCGGGTGTCTGCTCCCAGTAATTCAGCCGCCGCTCTGGGTAAGGCGTGATGGGAGCCATTCTTAATTTTGCGCTGAAAATCATGCCCTTCCTTTTCGCCCAGCACACCTTCAACTAAATCGAAATAAGCAGGCTCGACAGGGACCCGCGCCATTTCCAGCAAAGCAAAACTACGATAAATGGAGGCGACATGAGCGACCCGGATCGAGCGCTGGCTCGCGTAGAGGAAACTGATAAACTCCGAAAGAGGGATGCCCCTCTGCTGGGCTGCCTCCACTAGTTCTTTCTGCAAAGTGACTTGTTTGCGAATTTTTTCCGGCATCGTGGGTAAGGCAAGTTTAGTTCTTTTATAGTCAAATTCAGCGTGGATCGATCTGGAAAAGGTGTCAAAGAACGAATCCACAATACAGAAGTTAAAACGACCACGCAGGATTGCAAGCCAGCGACACTGGTAGGTGAAAACTGGCTAGCTGGACTCTGTCGGTTCAGTCATCACTCTAATGCAAATGTGATACCTATCTCGAGGATTACGACTTGCAACATGGACCAGAAGGAATTTGATAACTACATGAACATCCATGTTGTTCATGTCGTCGAGTTGGGTCTTGGTTCGATTCGGCTAAAGAACGAATCGCTCAGGATTCATGAGCGCATTCCGCTTTTCCATGATATGAGGAAGCATGGTCGGCATCCACATCTTGGCATGGATGAAAGACAGCTTGGTCGACTCCTCTTGAGGGATGGGTGTATAATCCCCATCCCAGGTCGGGATGGTTAAGGTCCATCGCGTCTTCTAAGGCGTCTAAAGAGTTCTCCTTTGAGTTCTTCTGTGCCATGTTTATTTATTATACGTTCAAACTGTTTGGAATGCAGGTCTAGTTTGGCGGCTTTGATCAACGAGATCACGTCGTTGAAATCGACATGCGGGAGTTTAAAGGCGACTAGCTTTTCTGACAAGCTAGTCGCCTTCTTAAGAAGGATTAGTTTCGCCTGTTACAGCTTGAGCTTGGATTTGCTCTCAGGAGTGAGGTCTTTGACCATGACGACTCGATCCGCCATTTTGTTATCGGAAACAATGATCTTCGAAGCACTGACCTTGTTGACGGTTACTTTGTTGAGTGTCGTGCCGTCCTTGAGGCTCAGGTTGCCAGGGTATTTGACTTTGGGTTCGGTCAGCTTGTTGGAAGTGGCTCTGGGTGCGTTCTTTTTCTTCGCTTTAGGCGTTGCTTCCTCTGTTTTCTCTTTTCCCGCTTTGGCAGTTTTTTGTTGCAGCTTTTGCAATTCCTGACGCTTGGATTTCATATCCGCTTTGAGCGTCTTGAGCTGTTTTTCCTCTTCTGTAAAGGTGCCTTGAGGGTTCTCTTTTTTCTTGGTCTTCAGTTCTTTGCTGAGGGTCCGGATTTCTTTCTTCAGCGAATTGACTTCTTTTTGCGCTGTTGCGACTTCTTTATTTTTCTCCCCCGCATGGACGGCGTGAGGAAGGCTCAATGAGGCAAAAACGACTAGAATAAGTGTAAAGATAATATTTTTCATACAGGGTGAACTTTTCCAGAAAAACGGAAGCCTGTCACTCATATTCATATGTCATCTGATCATAGGAATTCAACAAGGAGTATGGAAACTAAGCAGTTTTCACTTCACGAAAGAACAATTCCAATATGTTAATATCACTCATGGGAATATAGACTAAGAAACAGAGATATTGATCACCAAGAGTGCCCAACACTTGACGAAACAAGGCACTCTGGAGTCATGATGAAGAGAGAACAGAATGCATAGAGATTAATGATATGTCAGAATTCGACCTATAAAACTTTAAATGATGAGCGCTAAGATAAAAAAAACCCTAGTCAGCCCCGAATCAAAATCCCCATTCCACTCTGGCGAACTCAGTGCCTCGACTTTCCAGGGCAACGGAGCAGATACGAACTGGTCAGTCAAATCCTATGTCCTCCAAGGCGGACTCCAGGAGGGAGTTCAGGTGGTTGAGGTCAATAATGGGAAGTTTTCCTATTCTATCCTGCCAACCCGGGGGATGGGGATCTGGAAAGGACAATGCGGGGATGTTACTCTGGGATGGGACTCTCCCGTTGCAGATCCAGTCAATCCCGCCTTCATCAATGAACAGGACCGTGGTGGATTAGGCTGGCTCAAGGGCTTCAATGAATGGTTTGTCCGCTGTGGAATCAACAGCATGGGGGCTCCCGGTATTGATACGGTCAAAGACTACAGTGGTAATGAGTTTGAGGTGCCTCTTACCCTGCACGGAAAAATTGCCAATATACCGGCTCGCTTCGTCGAGTTGGAAATCACGGAGAAGGCGATCATCGTCCGCGGTGAGGTCGATGAAACGATGATGTTTGGCCCCTGCTTGCGCTTAAACACTGAAATCCGGACCGAATTTGGTTCCGGTGCTATGACCATTTCAGATACCGTGACCAACCTCGGGAATAACCCGCAGGAACATGAGATGCTTTACCACATCAATTATGGTGCGACCTTGCTGGAGGAAGGGGCCAGGTTAGTGGCCCCCTTTCATCAGGTGGCTCCGCGTGATCCCCGCTCAACGGAAGGCATTGATACCTATGATGAATATGGCGCTCCGGAGGTAGGCTTCGTCGAACAAGCCTACCTGTTTAAACTGGCAGGAAAGCCGGATACTGGTGAGACCATGGCGATGCTGCGAAATGCCGCTGGCAATCAGGCATCCCTTCTACGCTTCACCTTGGCTGACTTCCCTTGCTTCACCCTCTGGAAAAACACATCAGGGGAAGCCGATGGCTATGTGACCGGGATGGAGCCAGCGACCAATTATCCCAATGCAAGACGATTTGAACGGGAAAAGGGGCGCGTCATTGAACTCGCCGGAGGAGAATCACGCACCACGACCATTCGTATCGAGACCCTGGAAACCATTCAGACGGTTGCCGAAGCCGAAGCAGAAATCAAAATCCTTCAAGCCACCGCAAGAGGTGAAGTCCTGCCTCAGCCCGATTCTGAACTCTCTTCATAAAGGGGGAAAAGGGAAATAGAGGAAGAGAAGGGGTTGGAGGATCGTTCAATGGCTTTTATTGATACTTGACTATCAATAAGAATGGGTCATTGGTGGTAGGATGCTAAATGATATTTCGAAACGTTTGCCTGTAACCGTTCTCAGCGGCTTTTTAGGGGCAGGGAAAACAACCTTATTAAATCATGTTCTAACAAATCGTGAGGGGCTCCGGGTAGCTGTCATAGTCAATGACATGTCAGAGGTGAATATTGATGCCACTTTGGTCGATCAAGGGGAAGCGAAGCTCAACCGGAGTGAAGAAAAACTAGTGGAGATGAGTAATGGCTGTATTTGCTGCACCCTGCGAGAGGATCTGCTCTTGGAAGTCTCTCAGCTGGCCCAGGAAGGACGGTTCGATTATCTGGTGATCGAGTCCACAGGAATCTCGGAGCCATTGCCAGTGGCAGAGACATTTACTTTCGCTGATGAAGAAGGAAAGAGTTTATCGGAGGTTGCCCGCCTGGACACGATGGTGACGGTCGTCGATGCTCTTAATTTCCTGAATGATTTTAATGCCCGACAAACTCTGAAGGACCGCGAGTTGGAAAGAGACGAGATCGATGAGCGCGGTATCTCAGACCTGCTCACGGATCAGATCGAGTTTGCCGACGTCATTCTCCTGAATAAGACAGATTTAGTCAGTGAAGCTGACCTCAACAAGGTGCTCGGTCATTTGCGGGCCATGAACCAGGAGGCAGAAATTATTCAGAGTGAATACGGAAAGGTTCCGCTGAATCGTATTTTAGACACAGGTAAATTTGACTTTGAGCGGGCAGCCCAGGCACCGATGTGGTTGAAGGAACTCAATGGGGAGCACGTGCCAGAGACGGAGGAATATGGGATCAACCACTTCGTCTTTCGTTCGCGCATTCCCTTTCATCCCGAGCGGTTCAGTAAGGTCACTCGCAGTAAACTGCCGGGAGTCATTCGTGCCAAGGGGTTTATCTGGATGGCCTCCCGGATGGACTATGCCTTTATGTACTCACGTGCCGGTGCCACCAGCTCGTTGAATCAGGCCGGGATGTGGTGGGCTTCGATGCCTAAGAACCGATGGCCTGATGAAGAAGAGCAAGTGGAAGGAATTCTAGAGCGTTGGGAAAAGCCGTATGGGGATCGCCGTCAGGAACTGGTCGTCATCGGTCAGGAGATGGATAGTGAATTCATCGAATCACTCTTCAAAAGCGCCTTGCTGACAGAAGAAGAAATGGCAGAGGGACCGGAGTCCTGGAGCCAATTTTCAGATCCTTTCCCTCAGTGGGAACTCCTCACTGAGGCTCATTAACCTGTACATTTCTTCGATTTGATGACGGTTCGATTTCATCCTCGAAAATCCATCGAGCAGGTTGAAGAGGGACATGAACTTGCTCCTCAATTCGACGGCAATGGAGTTATTCCAGTCGTAACGACCGACTTTGCTAGCGGTGAGCTTCTCATGCACTTACTGCTTCGGAGTCAACCTGGCTCTGCAGCGCGAGAGCTGGAAGCAAAAACGATTGGCTCATTCCAGTAGCAAGAGCCGAGATATCCTTTACTTCAAATCAGTGCCGTGGTCATATTTATCCCACCTAATGAGGAGAGGTGGCTGCGCTAGTCCGCCGACGCCTTCGTGTCCCCCATAGCTTTAGCGCAGGGGATGGCGAAGGCGGAAGTCCGGGTTTCCGGACGAAGCAGCGACAGTAAACGTAATAATTTAGGACAGGTGGCTGAGTCCGGTCGAAGGCACTCGACTCGAAATCGAGCGATGGGCAACCATCCGTGGGTTCGAATCCCACCCTGTCCGCCAGACTCCCGTCTGGACTGCGCTTAGGCTATTGCCTGATCTGAGAATTTTCACATGGTTGTTGAGACTGGGTGGGTGAGAGCCCACGTTTCGCCGCCTGGCGAAATGCAGCCCGTGGGTTTGCACGCCGTATCGCGATAGCGATCTCTTTAGCAACGCGTATTGCCCAAAGGGCCACACAGGCATATCCAGATGGCAGTGCCATCTGAACATCCCACCCTGTCCGTATTTTCTTTACGGCTCTGCCGGAATCAGAAAATACAGGACCGCGCCATAGTCAGGCCACCGGCCGGACGACGGCGGGTGGCATGGCAATCAATCTTTACCTTTGATGTGATCTTTCCATTGAGACTAGTTTAATCGCACCGATTCACAGGGAGTTTGAGAGACAGGGAGACTGCCCCTTAACCGGTGAGCATTTTACCTTTTTCGCTTTGTTCTTTGCTGCGGTCTAAGGCTTTTCTGAGTTTGAAATGCTCAATGATGATGATGCCACGAGCAATCTTCGGGCGCATGCGCGATCACATATCGGAAAATATGTAGAGACAGAATTGTTGCGATAAGTACGCCGAAATGGCGCGTGTAATGCTTAACATGTTAGTATGGGACAATTTAAACATTTATACTTGGCCATTATTGTGGCTTTCCCGTCTATACTGCACGCCAATGACATATTCTGGACATCAAGTATTCCTGATTTAATAGAAGCTACAGACTCGTCAGGCTCTAGCCCTTCTAGCTTAATTAATATTGATAGCACATTTGGTTCATTCAACTATGAACCCAGGCATATAGCCGTCCAAGGTAATAACTTGGTTTGGGTGGATCCTGTCACTGACTCTATTTATAGGTCAAATATTAACGGTTCTTCGCCAAATAGAATTATTGATATCAATAATT
>JBCBYL010000220.1:0-2219 GCA_039815855.1 Verrucomicrobiota bacterium | reverse complement strand
GTTTAAAGAACTCTAAATCATGGGTGCAGAAGCAAGAGGAAGTATCGTTACTCGAAGGTAAAGATCGCTTTATGGCTCAACTTAAACTTGTCGAAGCACAATACAATGTGCTGCAACGCGAATTAGAAACCGAACGAATTTTATACGATTCGATTGTTACACGCATGAAAGAGATAGACGTTACTAGTGGCACTCAGACCAACGCTATCAAAGTCGTCGAAGAAGGCAGGCGCCCTTTCCGCCCTAGCAAACCAGACAAACTTATTATTATCATGGCTGCTTTAATTATAGGCACAGGGTCCGGCGTCGGTCTTATTTTTTCCTATTCCCTAATCGACAACAGGATAGGCACGATTGAACAGGCGGAAGCCATTTCAGGACTTCCTATTCTAAGTGCTCTGCCCGCTGATAAACGATTAAACCAAGATTCTAAATCTCGCTTATCCTGGATGGACCAATTTAAAGCTGCTTTTTCTATAGATAAGCTAAAGGGATACTTCGGCAACCGCTCTAAAGATGAGGCAATAAAGTCCATTCATACACTTGTTTTGCTATCTGATCCAAGTTGCCAGCTGTCCGAAGCCGTACGAACTTTACGCGCATCACTTAAACTAGCAGGTAAAGAAGAGGACAAAAAGGTGCTGCTCATTACCAGTGCCCTTCCAAATGAAGGAAAGAGTTTTGTGTCAGCTAATACAGCCGTTGCTTTCGCTAAAGAGGGTAGAAATACTCTTTTGATTGATGCTGATCTCAGAAAACCGGTTATCCATAAAATTTTTCAAATCCCTACTACGAAAGAAACTCTTGGTTTAACTTCCGCTCTGACATCTGATTCACCGCTAGAATCTCATTTCGTAGATTCAAATATTGATCATTTAACGCTTCTACCAGCCGGTCAAATCGCCCCAAATCCTGCAGAGTTACTTGCGAATGATAGTTTTAATAAGTTACTGCAGATTGCCCGTGAACGTTTTGATCGCATCATTATAGATAGCGCTCCCGTAAATCCAGTGGCTGACTCGTTACTTATATTGCCCTTACTTGACGGTTGCGTTCTAGTTGCAGATCAAAGCAAAACTCCCAAATCAGCAATTCAGCGCACGATTGATCAAATCAAAAAGTCAGGGACAAGCAT
This sequence comes from Verrucomicrobiota bacterium, assembly GCA_039815855.1. Classification (GTDB taxonomy): domain Bacteria; phylum Verrucomicrobiota; class Verrucomicrobiia; order Methylacidiphilales; family JBCBYL01; genus JBCBYL01. The sequence continues at coordinate 1,084 of JBCBYL010000220.1, read as the reverse complement.
CATCGGTTTAGTAATGAATAAAGTTTCTACGCAAAAAGGACTTTTTTCTGAGCCTTCATACTATTACTACGGATCAGATAGTGAATATGGGAACTCTTACCAAAAGTCTTGAAGTTGATGAGTGACCCAAAGTACTTTCAGGATCTAGGCGAAAATTACTCGGGTTGGCCGGGTTCTCGCTACGCAGGTTTGATGACTTTCCGGTACCTTAAACTATTCTGCACCTATGCTGGTGAAAATACTCGTTTAAATAATCTGGAGACGATTAAGCAAGCTTTTGACTTTGAACAAAAATACTTTTTTCCAGACTACATAATCAAAATTGAACTTACCGGAAGATTATCGCGAAAAAGTCCTCTCTAAGGAAAAGACAAATATCTCCTCTAGAAAAAGAACGATGGATTATTATTACGATGAGGAAACGATCGAACTAGTCAGACGCCGTGAACAATTAATCATTGATAAATTCGACTACTCTTAGCCTGACGAAGAGCCATTTGATCTTAGATCGTGTCTGTCAGCTAGTCATGAAACTCATTCCTTGGCGGACTAACAGCTGGAATGATCTCACCTTCTGGCAGCTCCTGAGGCTAATCATAGCTCTATTGGTTCTCGCCATAGTGTTCATCGCTTTCTTGAGTTACCTGAAAGAAGATTCGCAGAAAGAAACTCCGAACCAGAGCAGCTTTCATACACTCAATGTGGGCGGAGTGAACTCCGTCCCTGATAAGCTTTTACTTATTCCTCAAGGATCACCATACGATCATTTCAAGCGGGCAGATCAGATTTACAAATAGAGGCAGCTCTCTGACCCTACCTCATTCCCTTCCTTGACGAAAATCTGATCTTTAGGCTAACTACCTAATATGAATCAAACGGCCACCGGAACGGTTATTCACCTGAGTGATATCGCAGATCGGTATCTCGATGTCTACCAGCGCCTCTTCGACACAGCTGGATACATCCTCACAAGCAGCCGGAAAACCACCAAAGAAGAGGCGCTGGTAGACATCGAGATACCGATCTGCGATATCACTCAGGTGAATAACCGTTCCGGTGGCCGTTTGATTCATATTAGGTAGTT
>JBCBYL010000130.1:0-6079 GCA_039815855.1 Verrucomicrobiota bacterium | reverse complement strand
GCTGAAGAAATGGCAGGCTTTAACGCTCAAGCTTTTCTCGATTCGGACGATGAATACCCATCCACCACCCTGCGCTGGTATGGGCATGCTTTTATTTATCTGATCTCAAAGAGTGGGGTGCGTGTGGCAGTGAATCCGTTCATGAGAGAAGCCTACTCCTATACCTACCCAGACTCACTCCCTGCTGACATTGTCCTGATTAGCTCAGAGTCGGCTGACATGGCTGGAGGGAGAGATCTCACCGGCCTGCCTCAGGCCTTTCGGAGTGTGGCCGCCATCGGCACCCACCGTGCCAATGGAATTACCTTTCAGGGGACCAGGACTTATCGGGATGGGAAACGCGGGAAGGAGCAGGGAACCAATACGGTCTTTTCATTTAAAATGGATGGAATTCGCTACGCTCATCTTGGAGGACTAGGGCATATACCGGATAGTCGGCAGCGCAGAGCAATCGGAAGTGTCGACGTTCTATTTTTACCGCTTGGCTTTTTCCGGCTCGAGACCGAAGAATGGCTCCAAATTGCAAAGGACCTCAGAGCCAAGTTAATTATTCCCATTTGCTTGAAGACCGAGCGAACCAGCAATCTGTCGCTGCGTTCCTGGTCCGAGGTAAAACTCGAAGGAATACCGGTCGAGTCCCTCGATCACTCTGAAATACAAATCCGAAAAGATTTACTCCCCGCAGAGATGACAATTCTGCTATTACAATCTCCATGAAAATAGTTGTGATCGGAAACGGTGGCAGAGAACACGCCATCGGTTGGGCTCTCTCGAATGACCCGCGCGTCAAAGAACTTCACTTTGCTCCCGGAAATGCGGGCACTGATCGTCTCGGAGAAAATTTGTCGATCAAGGCGACTGACAAGGAGGCCATCTCGAACTGGTGTCAGGAGTTTAAGCCTGACCTCGTCGTGGTCGGCCCTGAGGCTCCGCTTTGTCTCGGAGTCGTCGATGAATTAGAGAAAATTGGCGTGCCTGCCTTTGGGCCGAATCAAGCTTGTGCCCGCCTGGAGGGGAGTAAGGTTTTTGCTAAAGAATTATTGCTGGAGGCAGGGATTCCGACAGCACGGAGTGAACGGTTCCGCGATTTAGATCCTGCTCTGGAATACTTGAACTCCTGTGAGTTGCCGATTGTGATTAAAGCGGACGGACTGGCGGCAGGGAAGGGAGTGATCATTGCTCAAGATTTACCGACGGCGCAGTCGGCGGTTTGCTCCATGATCGAAGAAAAAACATTTGGAGAAGCAGGTGCGGAGATCCTCATTGAAGAGTTTCTTGTCGGTCAGGAGGCCTCCATTCATGCCGTTACCGATGGGGAGAGCTACGTCCTTTTCCCCAGTTCACAGGACCATAAACGGATTGGAGAAAATGATACCGGACCGAACACGGGCGGGATGGGGGCTTATGCTCCGGCGCCTCTGGTTACTGATGATTTAATGAAGTCGATCCAGACCCTGGTTTTCGACCCTCTTCTTGAGACGATGAAAAAAAGAGGCATGAATTACCGTGGGGTCCTCTATGGAGGCCTGATGATCACCGCCAACGGGCCCAAAGTCCTCGAGTTTAATTCTCGCTTTGGCGATCCCGAAACCCAGGTCCTGCTCCCTCTGCTCGAAACACCTTTGCTCGACCTGATGATCGCCACCACTGAGGGCAACCTGTCCCAATTGGATTTTTCAACCAAAGACCTCTCTGCGCTCACAGTCGTGCTTTCCTCTCCAGGTTACCCGGAAAGCCCACAAACAGGCGGCATCATTGAAGGTCTGGATGAACCGGTGGCAGAGGACCAAATCGTCTTTCAGGCGGGCACTGCACTCCGGGGGGATGACATTGTCACTTCCGGCGGAAGAGTGCTGGCCGCAACCGGCCTGGGGAAGACACTACAAGAAGCCTATGACCGAGCTTATCTACTCGCCGGACAAATTGACTTTGATGGGGCACACTACCGGCGCGATATTGGTCATAAGGCGCTGAATCAGGGGTGAGTTTTGTCTGAGTTACCTGAGCATCCCAGCGGCAGATACACTGAGGTGATTACCCCTGCTCCGAAAAGCTCACAGCGCTCCAGGGGCTTTCTGGTCCTTCTAGCGGTTGTCCTCACTTTTGTCACTGGCTGGGCAACTGGCATCTACACCTGGTCTGAGTGGAGTCAAAGTGAGAAAAAAGCAGAAGAGAAGATGGAGATAGAAACGACTGCTTCGGAACAGGTAGCTCCGATCCTTCAGGTCTTCCCTCAAAAACAACCTACCATCCGCTCCGCAACGACTCTCAAACCTGAAAAGGGTGAGGCCGCAGAAATAATGAAAATTCTCAATCAGCCCACGTTGCAATCCCCATCCGTTTTTGCCTCTCCAGTGAGCTTGTCTGAATTGACCTCTCTGTTTGAAGAAGGCTCCTACAAAATTCGACTCAGTGAAGAGGCCCTGCTGCCTTCCGCGCTGGATGCACGCCCCATCCTTGAGACCCTTCAGCAGGAAGTGGCCTACTGGCGTCCGGTTCGCTTTGATGATGAGGCTAAAAAGCAGCTCGTCGACCAATGGGCCATCTGGCGCAGTGTTCCGGTTGGCGGTATGATCATTGACTTGAGGTTTTTTCAGGATGGGAACCGCTTTCAGGGCGCGGCCGACCTGGCAGGGCTGTTTCTGGGCCCGGGCCAGCCTCTGTTTTCGTTAGAAGGCATGAAGTTTCCCCAACAAGTCTTTCTGAGTGATCTTCAGCCTCTCGAGCGCAATAGCGATTTTCCCATCGTCATCCTCACCAATCGTTACACCCGAGGGGCCGCAGAGGTCTTTGCCTGCCTGCTTCGAAAAAACGCTGCCGCTTTGATTGTGGGGGAAGCTACGGCTGGTGAGGGCGGACTTTACACCGAGAGTCGTCTAGAGAGTGGACGATCCTTGAGACTGGCTACCGTGAGGGCGACCATCTCGGATGGGACGACCTTACTCGGGGTTTCCCTCCTTCCAGACATGATTGTTGATATGGACATAACCATGGAAGAGCAGTTCTTTGCCCTCGCCGCATCGCGCTCGATTGTTGAAACCATCGTGAGGCCTCGCTTCCGTAAACGCCGGTCGGATATGGAGATGATACCTGATCCGCTTCTGGATGATAATGAACTGGTGATTCCCGCTGTTGACGAGCGCCTGGCTTTTTCGGTCGATTTAATCCAGGCGCTCCTCGTCGGACGATAGGGCATGGATGAGCCTTCCTCGGCCTCGCTTCAGGGAGGCCGAACCTAAGTTTACTTAACTCAGGATTGGCATCCTCATTAGACTCTTCTATCATCCTCTGATGTCGACTTACGTTATTGGCCACCGAAATCCTGACAGTGATGCGATCTGTTCGGCGATCGGATATGCACATTTCCTTCAACTTTCAGGGCAGCGTCCTGAGGCAATGGCGGCCCGTTGTGGAGATGTCAATGCACGGACCCAGTTCGCGCTTAAGGAGGCAGGGGTTGCGCTTCCTAAACTGGTTCTCGACGTCCGGCCAGTCGCAGAAGAGATCGGGAAGAGTCCAGTGATCTCTGCCCATAAGGACGACCCGATTCTCGATGCCTTTGATCTACTGCGGAACCATCGTGTGCGCAGTGTTCCGGTCGTCGATCAGGAAGAGTGCCTCGTCGGGTTCATTTCTCTGCAGAAGATGTTGGGCCTGCTTTTGCCCCGCGAGGCCGGCATGGAAGCAAGGCGACTGAAATCATCTCTCGAACGCATAGCCAAGGTGACTCAGGCCACTTTTCTCCATGAAGATGAAATCAGGAGTGAAGAAGACTTGGTGGTGACGGTCGGGGCGATGAGTGCATCCACTTTTGAAGAACGCCTCAAAGAGTTTGAAGCAAGAAGCATCCTCCTCGTGACTGGTAATCGGCCTACCATTCAGCGCCCTGCCATTGAATACGGCGTGCGTTGCTTGCTGATCACGGGTGGGCACCGCATTTCCGATGACCTCTTAGCCCGCGCAAAGGAAAAAAAGGTAACCGTCTTGACCACGCCACTCGACACCGCATCGACCACGTCTCTGGTCAAAGGAGGTGCACCCATTTCAAGTGCCCTCGAAAATGATACGATTACCTTTTCCCCGGATGATACTCTCGATGAACTTCGAGACGGAGTCAGAGATTCCACCCAGCATCTGTTCCCGATTATTGATAAATCAGGGCGGTTACTTTCCGTCTTTTCCAAGTCTGACCTGCTCAGCCCTCCGAGAACCAAAGTCATCCTTGTCGATCACAACGAAGTCGGACAGGCAGTGAACGGAATTTCAGAGGCGCAGGTGGTGGAAATTGTTGACCACCACCGATTAGGAGGGTCTTTAGTCACCTCAGAGCCGATCCGCTTTTACAACGAACCATTAGGGTCAACCTGCACGATTGTCGCTTGTCAATTTGAACAAGCTGGCCTCAAGCCCAGTCCGGAGATTGCCCTCTGCCTGGCTACCGGAATGATTTCCGATACCCTCAATCTGACTTCTCCTACGACCACCGATGTCGATCGTAAGATGCTCAAATGGATGGAAGCGTGTAGTGGCAGAGATTTAAAGCAGTTTGCGGAGGAGTTTTTTAAGACCGGTTCCGTGCTCACCACAGAATCACCCAGCGCCGCCATCTCATCAGACTGTAAGCAGTATGAAGAATCCGGTTGGCAGTTTTCTGTCTCTCAAATTGAAGAGCTTGGCTTGGAACGGTTTTCAGAAAAAAGAGATAGTCTGATCGAAGCGTTAGAAGAATATCGAAAATCTGAGAGATTGGATTTCAGCTGTTTATTCGTCACAGATATCAGCATTCATAACAGTGTCCTCCTCGTTGCTGGTGAGCCTAAGGTTGCTCAAAATATTGACTACCCTGAGATTGATGAAGGCGGGTTCCTGCTCGAAGGAGTCGTCTCCCGAAAAAAGCAACTGCTACCCTACCTCAGTCGCCTGTTGCCCAGTATACCCAAATGAAGCAAATCCTCTTCATTCGCCATGCGAAATCAGACTGGTCTGTTTCCGGGCAGGAAGATTTTGACCGCTCCTTGAATGAACGTGGGTGCTCCGACATGCCCGGAGTCATCCAGAGAGTGACCGAGCGCGCGATCCAGCTTGATCAGATCTCGAGCAGTCCCGCCGTCCGGGCACGCACTACGGCTACGATCTTGGCGGAGGGTCTCAGCCTTCCGGAGCCAGATTTGATCGATTCTCTCTATCTGGCGGCTCAGTCAGATTGGCTTCAGGTCATACACGCGTTGCCTTCTTCAATGAACTCCGTTGGCCTCTGCGGCCATAATCCCGGGATTACTGAAGTGGTTGAGTCGTTTTCTTCTCAAAGGATCGGGAATTTGCCTACAGCGGGCTTAGCCCTCATTCAATTTGATGAAACGAGCTGGTCCACGATTGATTGGGGAAGCGGTAAACTCGCCTGGTTAGATTATCCTAAACTCCACTAGAGTAAAAAAGTGCGCAACTTTCAGCATTTTTGAACGTTTATCTATCATGAATCAAACTTCTTGGATGATGGCCGCAGGTGGAATACTGATCGGGGTCTTGCTAGGGTGGGGAGTCAGTTCGCTCACGCAGAACATGAATACGGCTGGTGGATCTGGAACCGCTGATGAGCGCCACCAGGTCATTCGTCTCGAAAGAGATAATGAGTCGCTCCGTACCGCTTTACTTCAGGCAGAAGAAAAACTTGAACGATCTCAATCCTTGCTAGCCGCAGCTGAAACCGAAGAAGTCCCCGAAGAAGAGGCTCAGGTGGAAGAGAAACTTCCTGAAACCCCGGTGGAAATCGGCCGGTATTTCGGCTCACTGAGAAAAGAATGGGATGAATTCGCCAGCTTGTATCCGAATGGTGCACCTGATCGAGATGACCCTGCTTATCAGGAGTTTATCAACGGCTACCGTGAGATTGCTTCAAAGGCGACTGTATTAGGAATGAAGATGGGTGAGATCGCCAGTCTGCCTCCAAAGGATTATGCTCAATTTCAAACCAGTATGGTTACGGAATACCTGGGGATGGAGGAGAGCTCAGTGACTCAATATCAGCAAGCTGTTCAGAAATCTGTTCCATGGTTTGCTGATATTGAGTCACTGAGCTCTC
>JBCBYL010000082.1:0-11618 GCA_039815855.1 Verrucomicrobiota bacterium | reverse complement strand
CCACCCGCGACCGCAGCCCCGACCCCCCCCCCCCCCCCCCTCCGCCCCCCCCCGCCGCCGCCGGAACCGCCCCGCGACCATCTTTTGAAGCTGCAGACGGATTACGAGATCAAGGTCTGTGACTGGTTTTCAGACGTGTGCTCTTCCTATATTTACTTGGTTTCAGGGACATCCGCCGTATTGATACATAAGAAATTAAGACGATGTATACTCTGAAAACGACTCGCTATACCTTCGAGCTTCCTTGTTTAATGGGAGCACAGATCGCCGGAGCGAGCGAAGAACAGCAAGACGTCATTCGCAAGATGACTTACCCTCTCGGCTTAGCCTTTCAAGTGGATAATGACTTACAGGAATTCAGAAGAGTGGATCTGAAAAACTCAGGTTTTCCGGATGATCTTGTAGAAGGTAAGCGTACCCTGCTGGTTGCGGAAGCTTATCAAAAGCTGGACGAAATGGATAAATCCTTCCTGCAAATGTGTCTTGGGAGCCACGAACGCACTGAAGCCCGTTTAATTAAACTCTACGATTTGATCATGAAGTCAGGGGCCTTGAAATCACTTCAGAACCGTGTCAAAGAACTTTTCGAGGAGTCTGAATCTCATTTGAACCATCCTTCGATCAGGCCACAGACGGCCACTGCGATCTCTAAAGCCTTACAGCGCCTCAGAGGTCAGTTGGGCGTGGTCCACGCATAATCCCACTTGCACCCAGATCGAGTTCCGATCAGACTGGGAAATGGTTACATTGGAGCGTTCCTACGAGGCAGCACGTCTGTTAACGCGCCACCACGCAAAGAGTTTTTATTTTTCTTCCCATCTCCTACCGAAAAGAAAACGGAGAAGGGCATATGCGATCTACGCCTGCTGCCGCTATATTGATGATGAAATTGACTTGAGTCCGGACACGGCCTCCAAGCTTACAGCCATCACCAAGCTCAGAGAATTTTTACATGAGGTTTACCACCAGCGGTCATCTCTCGGTAGCAGTGAGTTGGAGTGGGTCACCGCCTTTACCGATACGGTTGATCATTGTGAGGTGCCTGAGGCGTACTTCCAGGATCTCCTTACCGGAGTAGAAATGGATCAGGAGGCAGTGCGAGTTCAAACTTGGAATGAACTGGAGAAATACTGCTACCATGTGGCCGGAGTGGTAGGCCTGATGATGACGCGTATTTTTGAGTTGAAAGATCGGCGCTACGAAAAAGAAGCGATTCAACTAGGAAATGCGATGCAATTGACCAATATCCTCAGGGACATCGCTGAGGACTATGAACGTGACCGCATTTACCTGCCAGAAGAAGAACTCCAACAATTCAACTTAAGTGAAAGTGATATTGCCAAGGGTGAAGCGGATGAGAGATGGGAAAAGCTAATGAAATTTCAAATTGAACGAGCTCGATACTACTATCAAGAGTCGGAGAAGGGGATCTACCAACTCGACCAGGATGGGAGTCAGAGGACGGTCTGGGTCATGCGTGATGTTTATGCTGGCATCCTCGACGCTATTGAGCGAGCCGATTACCAGGTCTTTAAGCAACGCTGTCATGTCACGTTCTTGGAGAAGTGTCAGCTGGCACTCAGTGGCTACCACAAACAACGGGCGGTCGCGGCATGATTAGAGCTGAGAAAGATCCATTTTGGGAACATGTCCTTTATTACTTCTTTCGCTGGTTAATCCGGAAGAATTTTTATGCGGTTTATATCGATGGGGCTGAGCACCTGAGAGAGTTAAGTCGAATCAAGCCGGTGATTGGTATCGCAAATCACACCAACTGGTGGGATGGGGTGGTTTTGCTCCTAATGACTAGAATTCAGCGTAAAAAGGAATTCTACTGCATGATGGAAGAAAAGCAGATGAAACACTATCCCTTCTTCCGCTACCTGGGTGCTTTTTCCGTGAATCTGGAGAGTGCCGTGCGTTCTGCTGCTGCAGTAAAATATGCGTTGAATTTGTTGCACCAGGCGAAAACTCTGATTTGGATTTTTCCTCAGGGTGAAATGGTAAAGGCCACAGATCCTATTAAGGTGCGGCCGGGAGTTGATTTCCTGGCCAAGAAGAGTCCCAATGCTATGGTCTTGCCTGCGGCGTTCAGGTACCAATTCTGGCGCGAACAAAAGCCCTGTATGTATATCCGTATCGGTGAACCTTATTCAGCTTTAGAAAACTCCGATGAGAAAATGGAACAAACGCTTATTCGGTTAACGGAGGAATTAGACGCAGACCTAAAGTCCGATGCCGCTCAGCAATACGAGCATCTCTTAACACCCGCCTTATCCATCAACAAATATTGGGAACTCTTCTTCCGCTTTGTTCGAGGACGCTGGCTCGGATTTAAGTCCACGAACTGATGGTTCATGTGGAGTGAGTTTCTTCTTTTTCAAGTTCTTTGGACCTGCCTGATTGCATTTTTTATCGGGCACTGCCTGATCAATCTGTGGTGCTTCATGCAACCGAAGGTGAGTCAGTCTGAGAACAGTGGACAGGACTGTCCGGTCTCCGTTCTGGTTCCAGCCAGAAATGAGTCCAGGAATATTCAAGCATGTTTGGATTCTCTCACCTCTCAGAAGAAGGGGATCAAAGAAATTATCGTTTTAGATGATGGTTCGACAGATGGAACAGGAGAAATGGTTCAGGCCATGATGTCGCAGGACAGTCGTCTCCGTTTGATTACCGGTCAGGAGCTACCGGGAGGATGGACCGGTAAATGTTGGGCATGTCACCAACTTGCAGAAGCAGCCACAGGTGATTATTTGCTATTTACTGATGCGGATACGATCCATGAACCGGATTCTATTTTTAGAGCGTGGAATACAATGGAAGAGAAAAAGATGGATCTCCTCTCTTTATGGCCACGGCAGATAACGGAGACTGTCGCTGAGAAACTGATTATCCCCTTTATGGAAATCATGTTGCTTGTCTTTTTTCCTCATTGGATGCCGGGTCATACTTCTATTCTCGGAGCTGCCTGTGGCCAATTCGTGATGTTCCGTAAGGGTAGTTATGAGAAGCTGGGAGGCCACCAATCGGTAAAGTCCCATATGGTGGAAGATATTGCGCTGGCCCGTCGAGCTCGATCCACGGCAATGAGAGTAGGGAACCATGATGGAAGAGGCCACTTGAGTTGCCGAATGTATCAGAATTACGGAGAAATTGTTGAAGGCTTCAGCAAGAACTTGAGGACGAGTTGTGATGATCAGTTTATTGTCTTTCTTGGCTTACACGGAAGCTTGCATCTCTATTTCCTTTTACCGCTGTTCCAAGTTCCCTTGATCCCGTTCCTGCCTGTAGAATTCGGCATCATCGTTGGCCTCCAAGTAGTGCTCATTTTCTTAATGCGGATGGTGTTGATGATTGCTCGGGGTCACCACCTTATTTCCGTCATTCTCCATCCTGTGGGCCAGCTTCTTTGGCTGCGAATTGCCTGGAATTCATGGCTCGAGACCAAGAGGGGGAAGTTGAGCTGGAAGGGCCGTCATTACCCTCCTACCGCAGATTCTTAGAATGTCAGGATGCCAGAGGGGTCCGACTCAGGGGTTGAGTCTGATGGAACCGGATTCTCTTGGGTAGGGATGGATGTGACCGAATTCCGTTCTATCATTTCCGTAGGGATCATGATTTTTACTGGTAGCTGAGGTGCCATCATTTCATTGAGAAGATAGTGTGCAGCGATTTGCCCCATGTTCACGGCATGAATATCCAGAGTCGTTACCGGAGGGTCCAGGAGCTGACCGTAGTAGTTATTACCGAGCCCGACAATGCTGACATCAGCGGGGATACGTACTCCCTTATATTTGAGGATAGAGACCAGTTCAAATGCCTCCCGGTCATTACCACAGATGATTGCGGTCGGCTTCAGGGTCATATGACTCAGAGTTTCGACGGCACGTTCCGCTGAGAGTTTGTGGTGAGGCTCGGGGTAGCAAATTTCACTAATCGGTGGCAGGTGGTAACGTCGCATATTACGAAGGTAGCTATTCAGCCTGACTTTAATCCCATCATGAAAACCGAGGCCGGTCGAATAGTAAGCGATACGCCGGTGTCCTTTCTCTACGAGGTAGTCAATCGTCTTCGTCATCCCGGCATCATTATCCGTGCAGACACAACCAAACCCCTCCTCATTTAAGGTCGCATTCCCAAGAAGAACACATGGTACCGCTTCCTCTTCCATGAAACTAAGGATTTTCTTTTCTGAGCGACTAACAAGCGCAAAGCCCATACATCCGTTTGCCCGGAGTGATGCTATTTTTTCCTGCTTTTCTTTCGTGCTAACAAAATTGCCGATCATCAGTGCTCGGTATCCTTCTTGAAAAAGAATTTCTTCAAACCCAATGAAAAAATCGAGAAAGACAGACTGCCACCCGTGGAGCGGATTCGTGTTAATGATGAAGGCGACACTATTCTGGTACTGGTCATCATAATCGATATGCCAGTTTGAACCGGTTGTTGATTTAAGGAGGCCTTCTGCGACTAGCTGCGTGATCGCATGTGAGATATAGGTCCGTGGCATATGCATGACACGGCTTAGGTTCATCTCCGTAGGGAGCTCATTTTGAAAAAATCCGCTCCGCACCAATGCGCGAATGACAGCGACACTACGTTCACGTTGGTCAAATGATATCTTAACCGTTTTCTTTTTCTGATTAGTCACAAGTGCCTCTATCAAAATATAGGCAGACTAAAAGATGAAAACAAGACTTCTATCTTTTGGAGGTCCAGATGGTCCAGTAGTACTCAATCAATTCACGAGAGTGTTCCCAAAAGGTAGGCTTGGGCTGATTGAGATAGAACAGGTAGCGCTCCTGGATATCGAGAATGTACTTCTTAGTGGTAGGAAAATCGATGGCCTGAATAAAGGAATCCGCATCAGGGTTCTCAAGGTCCTTGGCCCAGCGTCGGGCATGCACGCGTCCTGCATTGTATTCTGCCAGACCAAAAATGTATGGGGTGTCCATGTCCTTCCATCGACTGGTGGCGCGTGCGAGATACCAGGTGCCTGCGAGGATATTCGTTTGTGGGTCGTAGAGGTCATCAGGTTGAAACCCTTTAATGTTTTCAGCTTTTACCCATTCTGAGGCAGCAGGAACTCGCACTTGCATTAAGCCTCGCTCGTCTGCCTGTCCGTAGGCCTTAGGATCGAATCGACTTTCTCGCCAAATGACTGCACGGATGAGGGAAGGGGGAACCTGATACCGAATGGAGGCTTGTTTGATCAGACTATCGTAGCGATTTTGATTGCTCCGGGAATCTTCCAGCCACCACCATGTCAGACAGGCGAGGGCAAGAAGAAGAGGGACAACCAGAACGGATACCAGTAATCTCAATTGCTTCATCATGAATCAGTAAAATGATGTAGGCTGAAAGCAAGGATGGGAAGCAAAGACCAATCACCACAACAAATCTCGTTCGACACCTTGGTGCCTGAGGGGAGAAGCCGTCGATTTGTCCGGGTAATGCCTGAAATCCAGTATGACGAGTGCTTTGATTACGAAATCCCAGAGGGACTTGAGTCCCCTTTGCGTGGACAGCGGGTTCACATTCCCTGGGGAAAGAAGCAGATTATCGGCATTGTCATCGATCATCCTGATCAACCGGAAGTCGAACACTGTCGCGCCCTGCTGGGCATCTTAGATGAGCCACCTCAGATTTTACCAGAAATGATCGAATTAGCTGAATGGATGGCTGAATATTATTGCGCACCCTTCGCTCAAATCCTGAAAGGGATGGTACCAGAGCAAGTCCGGGAAGAAAAAGGACGTCACCTTGAGCAATACAAGGTGGAACTCGTCACAGAATTAGAGGACCAAGAGGTTGTTGAGCGATTAAAAGGTGCGAAAGTACAGCTGCGAGCCTGGAAAGCACTGAAAGAAATGGCCAGCACCGGGCAGGAAAATACATGGCTAAGTGTCCTGCTCCGGGAAACCAGAACCAGTCAATCGACTTGGAAGGGGCTAGCCAATAAGGGGGTCATTCGACTCGATCGTGTTCAGAAGGAACGCAATCCATTCAAAGATCAAATTTCGGCAGAGGAGCCACTTCAACTCAATCAGGAACAAGCGGATGTCATCAGTTCGATCCGGGAATTCTGGTCCAAGGGAGATCGAAAGCCTATCTTGATCCAGGGAGTCACTGGCAGCGGGAAAACGGAAATCTATTTACAGCTCTTGCAGGGTGTCCTGCAAGAAGGTGAAACGGGACTGGTATTGGTTCCTGAGATCGCGCTCACGCCACAGACGATCTTGCGTTTTCGCAGGCGATTCGAACATTTAGGAGTGGGGATTGCGGTGCTTCACTCCAGACTCTCCACTGGAGAGAGGCATGACCAGTGGCTCCAAATCAGAAACGGAAAGGCACAAATCGTGATCGGGGCCCGGTCCGCCCTTTTTGCTCCAATCGAGAAATTGGGCCTGATCATTGTCGATGAAGAGCATGAACAGAGTTACAAACAGGAGGAGTCTCCCAGGTACCATGCTCGCGATGTAGCTATTCTGCGGGCACACCTCCAACAAGCAGCCGTTGTATTAGGGACAGCGACACCTTCTCTGGAATCGGCCTACAACGCGCAGACGGGTAAATACCATCTACTCAAACTAACCCAGCGCGTCGATCAGTGCCAACTTCCGGTCATTCACTTGTTGGATATGAAATTAAAGAACAAAGTCATGAGGCAAAAGAACAGTCAACTGATTCATCCAGACTTGGAATCCGCCATTCATCAAAGGCTGGAAAAGCGCGAACAAGTGATCCTCTTCTTGAATCGTCGTGGATTTTCAACCAGCTTGCAGTGTCCGAATTGTGGATATATCTCTGAATGTGACCATTGCTCGGTGCCAATGACGTATCACCGCAAGGGCAACTACCTCATCTGTCACCTTTGTGATGAAAAGAGCGACGTGCCGGAAAGTTGTCCGGAATGCGGATTTGATCAATTTAAGTACCAGGGGACCGGCACCCAGAAAATTGAGAATACAATTGCCGAACTCTTTCCCTCAGCACGCTGGCAGCGAATGGATTCTGATGCCATGACCAGAAAAGACTCTTTCGAAACAACGTTGAAAGCGTTCGGGAAAGGGGAAATTGATATCCTTATCGGGACCCAGATGATTGCAAAAGGCCTTCACTTTCCCAAAGTGACCTGTGTTGGTATTATTAATGTGGATAACACTCTGCAGATGCCTGACTTCAGAGCCTCTGAGCGCGTTTTCCAGCAACTCGTTCAGGTAGCGGGTAGAGCAGGGAGAGGAGATCAACGAGGTGAGGTCTATATCCAAACCCGAACGGCCTACCACCCGACGATTCAATTTGCGCGCCACCACGACGTCGATGGATTTCTAGAGCAAGAAATAGAATTCCGGAAGGCAATGGATTTCCCCCCATTCCAGAGAGCGGTCATGATTACGTTTAGAGGCCGTGAGGAAGAGAAAACACAATACTGTGCTCAACTGGCTGCGCGTAAGCTGCGGGAAGCGTTGGAAGGGAGTCCGATTGAGATTCCTGAACCGACTCCGGCTCCGATATCCAAACTGCGAGACCACTTTCGATTTCAGATCTTCTTTATGACCCCGAGTATAAAATTAGTCACCCCCAGTCTGGAAAAAGAAATTCGTGAGGTAAAATGGCCCGATGGGGTCGTGGCTGTGGTTGACGTGGATCCCTTTAGCCTACTTTAGGCCATCCCATCTGTCTGCTTAGCCGATGAGGGACGGTGTAAACTCCGTCCCTTATGAACGTACTTACGAATTAGCGCTGACTATAGCCCTTTGGCTTGAGCTTTCCTTTGTGCATCAGTAGCTGATTGAAGGCGTTGAGCACCTCCGTGGGATCTACATACCCAGAATGATCGGTCTGGGGAAGAACTTGATTCCCCTCGCGATCGAGTACAACCAGATACGGAATGCCCTCAGCTGCATAGTCGATCAGAGAAGAGCTGCTAATCTCTTCAAAGGCAAGAGCCGGGAATGTAATCTGATCACTTAGCATGTAATTTTCCATCGCCTCTTGTTCGTAGTCGTTACTAAAGAGGATGATCTCGAAGTTGTCGTAAACCTGAATGGCTTTGTCGTAGAAACGGACCAACTCGGGGGTAAAGAATTTGCAGGGAGGACACCAGGAAGCGGAGTAGTAGACGGCAATATAATCTTTATTTGCTAAATGATCACTCGGCAACGTGGAAACTTGATCACCTTGGAGACGCACGAGCGGGATCTCTGCATGGTCTGGGTCGGAAGGTGTAACTTGAACGGTGTCGTCCGTTTTGACCTGAGGGAGGTCGGAACGATTACATCCGACTACAGTAAGTCCTAGCAAGGTCAGGAAAAATAATTGCTTCATTATAGTAAGATGCGTTTGAAGCGATTTTATTCAAAAATTATTTAAAGTAGGCGATAAAGCTGCCCGTCCAACCTTCTTCCGGTGGGGTCTTGATATAATCCAAACAACGCTGGATCATTACTTCTTCTGACCGCGGTGCAATCGAGTGAATGGCGCTTTGCTCAAAAAGCGGAATCGCTTCTTGAAAAGACCGGCTTTGGTAATAAGCAAACGCTTGATGATAGAGGTCCCTTGAACGGGATACTTCTTCACTGAGTTGGCCCTGTAGTCCAAGCGGGGTATAAATGAGAGCAGGGCGTGTCCGGCCCTTGACAATGATTTGGTCGATCAGTTTCCATTCAAAATTGATCCCACCTTCAGTGAAGGTGGATTGTGAAACCAGGATTTCAGTCCCATAGAATTTATTCAGATTTTCGAGTCGGCTGGAGAGATTCGCGCCGTCACCCAGGACAGAATATGAAAAGCGATCGGGGATGCCCACATTACCTACCAGGACATCAGCGGTGTTAATGCCGATCCTGACATGGAAGGGGATGTCACCAGCGTGCATCCGCTTTTCATTGAGTGCTTTGATTTGATCACGAATTTCAAGTGCGGAGTGGACCGCCTGAGCGGCATGATCGCGAAGCTGATTGGGGGCATTGAAAGCGGCGAGGACACCATCCCCTAAGAAAGTGAGCATCACTCCACCGTTTTGCTCAGGAACTTGAGTGAGGATTTCTAAACACTGAGACAGTTCCGCAAAGACTTCTTTAGGTGCGAGAGACTCACTAATGTTGGTAAAGCCCGCGATGTCAGCAAACATGATTGAAAGGTGGCAGGTCTTCCCGCCCACCTCCGATTCTAATCCGCTTGCGAGGGCAGCACGGACTAAATCACGTGGGACGTAGCGCGAAAACGTCCTTAAGCTCGCCTTCATTTTGTCTAAGGCACCAGTTACCACGGAAAACTCATAGATGAAACTAGGACCGGAAGGATCTGAGCTAATATTAAAATCTGAAATACGAGTCATCTCAGCACTGAGGTCGGTGAGGGGATTGGCTAAACGGTTCGCTAAATAAAGCCCTGAAAAAATACTAAAGAGGATGAGCACGCCTGCAGCAGAGAGATAAAGCACCATATTTTCTCGCGCCAGGCTGAAAATGTCTGCGCCAGGCAAGAGTGTAATCAGAGCATAGTCTGGAATTCCCTCTGCGGTCAGACGTCGAGCCGCACCCAAGGTTGTCGTGAAGAAGCCTCCATAGATGACTTCTACAGTCTCCCCAGCGACTAAACCCTCAAATTTCATCTGATTGCTTTCTATATTCTCTTTCAATCCGAGAAAGACGTCTTGTTCTTTTTTTGACATCTCGAAGAGTGGCTCGCCGTCTTGATCGGCGAGGATAACGTAGCCTCCGGTCATTTTACTCAGCTCCTTGAGGAAAATTTCCAATTCACTCATGAGGATATCAGCTGCGAAAACACCTAAAATTTCACCCTCATCATTCCTGAAAGCCCAAGAGGCTGTCACCCCGGTAATGTTATTTGATCCACTTGCGTTAAATGAATAGGGGCGTGTCCACATCGCGTCTGAGGACTCCACAGCTAGCTGGTACCAGGGGCGTGTGCGGGGATCGTATTGATTGTCGTAATTAAAGTCGGGAAATCGGAAAGAAGAGAGCTCTCCATTAGGAAGGATCTCATAAGTCAATTGAGGTGAATTAACGTTGGCAGAGTAATAAACGCCTTTCTTTCCGAAAACACGTGTCGCCCCCATGGTGGCACCAGATTCCGCATGGGTATAATAAATCCAGGAGATACTGGGGACCGCGTCGAGTAGAGGAACGAGTCGGCGAGCATGGTTTTCCCAATTCTTGAGCTCTAAATCATCCTGAATGATCGCTTCGTGGACGTAGTGAAGGACGGGTATGGTCGGACTGAAATACTGCTCTACCTTCGACCGGACCGCATCATTTTGCTGTTCCATAATCTGGAAGCCCAGCCCGTGAATGGTCTTTCGAGAGGTCACCACCGAAATCACCAAAATACTAACCGTGCTGACTATAATCAGCAGGATAAAGGTCAGCGAGAGGATGACTCTTAATGGTAACTTATCGAACTTCATTGAAGCTAACATCATGGAGAGAGAAACCAATTGTGCAACTGCGCGAATGCGGTGAGGTTCTAAGGTGATTGCCAGCCTTCAGACGGAACGTTAAGTTGCCTCTTGAATGAATGATCATTTTTACATCACGACAGCAATTGATTACGTCAATGGAAGGCCCCACCTGGGCCATGCCTATGAAAAAGTCCTCACTGATACCCTGGCCAGATGGAGCCGCCGTCAACAACGTCAGGTTACGTTCCTGACCGGAGTCGATGAGCATGGAATGAAAGTTCAGCAGAGTGCTGAAAAACTGGGCCGTGATCCTCAGGAATTCTGCGATGAAATGGCGGGGCATTTTAAAGATCTCTATGATCGATTAGGGATCAGTTATGATGATTTTATTCGCACCACCGAGACTCGGCATAAGCGTGTCGTGCAGCGGATCCTGCAAGAAATTCATGACCAGGGAGACATTTATTCCGGGAGTTACGAGGGCTATTACAGTCCAAGACAGGAACAATTCCTGACTGAGGAAGATATAGTCGATGGCGAGTGGCCTGAGTCATTTGGAGAAGTCGTTCATCTTTCTGAAAAGGTCTATTATTTTAAGCTCTCGAAATATCAGGACTGGCTGGTTGGTTTTCTGAAAGCGAATCCGGACTGGATTTTCCCATCCTTTCGGACCAAAGAGGTGCTGGGCGCTCTGGCCAAACCTATACCCGACCTCTGCATTTCCCGCCCCAAGAGTCGTCTCAGTTGGGGGATTCCTCTGCCTTTTGATCAAGACCAGGTCACCTACGTCTGGTTTGATGCACTGATCAACTATATTTCATCACCCGGTTATGAAGCGGGGAAAACGGGAGAAGCCTGGCCGGCGATCCATGTCATTGGCAAAGACATCATGGTCCCTGCACACGCAATTTACTGGCCCATCATGTTAAAGGCCCTCGGCGTTGAAATGCCGAAGCGTCTCCTCGTCCATGGCTTCTGGACGAGCAATCAGGAGAAGATGAGCAAGACGACCGGCAATGTCGTCGATCCACTCAGTTTGATTGATGTCTATGGACGTGACGCCTTTCGTTATTATGTTCTGAGAGAGATGGCCCTGGGGCAGGACGCCGATTTCTCTTTGGAGAGTTTTCACACTCGCTACCAGTCAGAGCTAGGGAATAATCTGGGGAATCTCGTTCAACAGATCGAA
>JBCBYL010000184.1:0-3470 GCA_039815855.1 Verrucomicrobiota bacterium | reverse complement strand
CCTTCGATTTACTCCTAAACAACTTGCTCCTCAAATTTTAAGCCAGCTCGGTCAGGACCTTTATAACCCACCAAGTGTTAAGGGTTGAGGTATTGATCCAATTTTTTCCTCCATCCCAACCCTTAACACTTGGTGGGTTATAAAGGTCCTGACCGAGCTGGCTTAAAATTTGAGGAGCAAGTTGTTTAGGAGTAAATCGAAGGGGTAGAGATTTGGTGAGACTGATATACCAGTCCACCGGGCTTTTGATCTGTTGTCCGATGACAGAGTCAGCATAGAACTCTTCTGAAGTAAAAAGACGCTCCAGGAGGGCGGAGATATCGTAATCGTTCGCTTTCAGGGTTCGCCCTAAATAGCCTGCCATTTTTTCATTGGTCACATCTGAGACAAAAAAGGTCCAGATTTTTGAGCCGATATAGCGGGCACATTGGTCATCATCCAAAATGATTTCCACGATATCTTCATCATTAAACTTACCCGACTTCCCTCTGAACTTTTTCAGGCCACTGTCGTAGTTGTATTTGACGAAAATTGCTTTTGAACTCAATCGGTCTACGCGCCACCCGGTGTGTGCGCGAGCGGATTCCTGAATATCAGTTTCTGTGTAGTTTCCCTCGCCAAGGGTGAAAAGTTCCATGAGCTCGCGCGCATAATTTTCGTTAGGAGCGCCTTGTTTGCTTTGGTTGCCATCGAGGTAAAGCAACATGGCGGGGTCACGGCCAACGGCTACGGTGAGGTCTTTAAAATTACCATTCCCTTGCCTTCTAAAGATTTCATGCTGGTTCCAGAGGGTCACTCCGTCGCGCACCTTGCTCGCGCTAGAGACAAAATGACTATGCCAGAAAAGAGTCATTTTCTCTTCAAGAGGGCGTGTTGAATTGATCATACGATCCAGCCACCAGCCTTTCAGTTCTCTGGCCTGGCGATTGAGTTGTCGTCTAAGCTGGCGTTGGCGGTCTTCGCGTTGGGCCTGTGGCAGCTGCCTGGCTTCTATTCTTTCCTCTTTACGTTTTTCCAGTGCCTGGGCTGAAGTCCATGATGGGGCCTGACCGTATTCGGGTTGATCCTGCCAGTAGACGAGCTTTCTCACGGCCTCTTTAAGGTTCATCGAAACAAGTTCGTCTATTTGTTCTGCTGTTCCTCCAAAGCCAGCGCGCCTTAAGAGATGGGCGGCTTTCTCTTTGTTCCATTGCGAAGAGGGCAACGTATTCAGCATAGAGTCAATACTTAGGCGATCTGGAAAAGTTGCGCTGGGTTTGGTTCTTTTTCTGACTGATCAGGAACGACGAGCTAGAAGGCTTGCCGAAACTGGCCATCTGTGGTGTCGTGCCCAACGATGAAAATAGCAGTATTAAGTGGGGACGGTATTGGTCCTGAAGTAATGAAGGAAGCGATCAAGGTGTTAGACCGGGTTGCGGAGCGATTTGATTTTAACTATGAGGTAGAGGAAGCATTAGTGGGAGGAGCTGCCATTGATGGGAAAGGGAAGGCGTTGCCTCAAGAAACGATCGATGTCTGTGAACAATCTGAAGCTATTTTATTTGGCTCAGTCGGTGGGCCCAAATGGGAGTCCTTACCTCCTCATGAACAACCTGAAAGAGCGGCTCTGCTGCCGCTCAGGAAACACTTTGGTTTATATGTAAATCTCAGACCAGGCCGGGTCTATCCTGAGTTGAGGCAAGCATCTCCGGTGCAGAACGAGCGGATTCCTGATGGTTTTGATATTCTGGTGGTGCGCGAACTCACTGGCGGCATCTATTTTGGTGAGCCTAAGAAAACGGAAACGATCGAAGGTGGATATGAAAGAGCGATTGATACCCTGGTTTATGAAACGCCAGAAATTGAAAGAGTCACCCACCTTGGCTTTAAAGCCGCACAAGCAAGGAGCAAGAAACTGACCCTGATTGACAAAGCCAATGTGCTCGAAAGTAGCATTCTCTGGAGGAAGACGGTGACCCGTCTGGCGGCTGAATATCCTGATGTGGAATTGAATTTTATGTATGTCGACAATGCCGCGATGCAAGTCTTGCTCAATCCCAGTCAGTTCGACGTCATGCTCTGTGAGAACATGTTTGGTGATATTATTAGTGATGAAGTAGCCGCAGCGACTGGATCACTCGGACTGCTGCCAAGTGCGTCCTTAGCTGATGGCTCATTTGGCCTCTATGAACCGAGTGGAGGCAGCGCTCCTGATATTGCTGGTCAGGGAATTGCTAATCCAGTGGCTCAGATCCTTTCATTAGCAATGATGCTGGAATTTAGCTTCGATTTAAAGGAACCCGCATCAGTCATCCGGGATGCGGTGGAAAAGACGATTCAGGCAGGAATCCGCACCGGTGACATCTGGTCTGAGGGATGTCAGAAGGTTGGAACGCAAGAGATGGGTGATGCGATTTGTTCCAGGATTTAGACCGCTTCCAAGTAAGATAGAACAGGCTTGGAATTCCTTGGGGTTTCGACCTGAAGGTAGGACACCGTAAGTCATTGCGAACAACGTGAAGCAATCCACGTGCGTTGGAGTACGAGTGCGGATTGCTTCACGTTGTTCGCAATGAAAACGGATGGACTGACCACCCCAAGGTCATTGCGAGGAGGCGTCAGGCGACGCGGCAAAACTCAATACCTGAACGCAGGTGAAGGTATTTTTCTATACTTCTTTCAAACTAGTTTAGTTTATCTCCGTGAAACGGAGTAAAGAATCCACTCGCAAGGGCTAGCTGGAGTGGAGCCGGTAGGTCACCGATCTTGTGTTGGGCAGTGGAAATTTTTCAATTTCGAGATCGATGCGTTCAAGCTGAAATTGACTTTTGAGAGACGTCATAATTTCGGAGGCGAGAGTTTCGAGGAGTTTGCGAGGTTTGGTTTGCACGACATCGATGACGGTTTCACGGACCTTGGCGTAATCGACAGTGCATTCAATGTCATCTTCAGAAGGTGAAGCTGCTGATGAGGGCAAATCAAAATCGACGCTTACTTTGAGGAGTTGGGCGACCGCCCGTTCTTCATCGGGCACACCGATGTAGGCCATGACTTCGATGTCATTTAGTCGGACAGAGGCTTTCATGGTAAGAGTGATTTTTCCTGGAGTTGGTCGAGTAAATATCGGGTGGCGCTGTTGAGGGGGAGGTTGTACGCCTCTTCGATGGTTACCCAGCGGTATTCATCGGCTTCTTCATTGAGAGTGACATGAGATGATTTAGTATGAGCGAGATAATTGAGGAGAATAAAGTGAGCTGGTTTGTAAAATTCTTCGGTTAGGATGCAATCCTGAACGAGCACAAACCGGACATCATGAATCTCTAATGCGGTTTCTTCCATGATTTCACGATGGAGGGCATGTACTGAGGTTTCACCGGTCTGAATCTCACCGCCTGGGATTCCCCAGAGATTACTCCATTTAAAGGTTCGCACCATCAGGAGTTTGATTTCGGGGTTAAGAATCATGGCTCCGACGGTTGCGATAGGAAGAT
>JBCBYL010000229.1:0-2047 GCA_039815855.1 Verrucomicrobiota bacterium | reverse complement strand
GACATTAAGATTCATCGTGTCCGAGTTATTCCTCCATCGTGGACTCAAATACTTGGTTTCGATCAACTGGCCTTTCGTTCTCTCTGGTTCGTGAAGAAGAAGGTGAACCAGATTCTACGTAAGGACTCGTTTGATTTGATCTTTTTTTCTACGACGCAAAAGGGATTTCTTTTCCTGGGGCCATATTGGAAGAAGAAATTTCGTGTTCCATTCATTGTCGATATTCAAGACCCATTCGTAAATGATTATTACGCCAAGAGCGGGATAAGACCACCAGGCGGAAAACTGAAATTTTCGATCTCGCAGCGCCTGGGCCACCTCATTGAACAAAACGTTTTGCCACAGGCAGCCAGATTGATTTCAGTTTCAAAACCCTATCTGAATGAGATTCGGCAGCGAGTTTCCTGTCTGGAGCCGCAACGTTCTGACGTGATCCCTTTCCCTTATTCTGCAAATGATCACAAAAGAGCGCGTGACCGCCCTTTGCCTGAATGGGCGAACACGGATAAAAAAATTATTCTATCTGCAGGACGAGGGGGGAAGGATCTCAACTTCGCTCTTGAGGCTTTTCTCAAAGCGGTATCTATATGGGGTCGAAAAAGTGAGTATGAAATTCAATTTGTTGGAACGGCATACGGATTAGCTGAGGAAACGGCTCGATCAGTTACTCCTGTAGTGGGAAATATTGGAATAGAAGGCATGGTTCATGAAATACCCCGCAGGCAGCCCTTCCTCGATGTATTGAGAGCTCAGCAGGCAGCAGCGATTAATCTGGTTCTGGGGTCAGAAGATGTGCGGTATACGGCCTCGAAGTGCTTGCCCGTTCTTAACTCAGGTAAGCCTTTGCTCGCGATTTTTCATGAAGAATCACCTGCTGCTGTATTCCTGAAAAAAGTCGCACCAGCATACCTTTGCTCGTTCTCTTCGGGCGAGCAACTAGAAGGATTTGTCGAAAGACTGCTCGCAAAATTGGAAGAATTGGCAGCTGATCGGAATTCATTCGACAAAATTCACGAGGACTTCCTGAACTTTGAAGCGGTTCAGCAGGCACGCACCTTATCTGAAATTTTTTATCAATCTCAGTCATGAAATCACTCCAAAAACCTAGAGGAAATGATTCTAAACCGACTAGTGGTTCCTTTGGTGGGTTTAGAGATTTGCGTTGGAATGTGTTTGAAGACTCATCTGCTTTCAGAACGTATTTCAATCTCTTCACTGCTTTCATTCTCCTTCTTGCCGTGCAACTTGTCATTAAAGGTGAAATTTCTAGAGCCGGAGCATTTCTGGTTTGTTCTACTTGTTCGTTATTACCGCTCGGGCTTTGGTCTTACGGCAAACTGAAGGGCTTGCCCATATTTCCAGCCTATGGGTTGACTTTCTTTGCTACTTTCGCCTTGCAAATCTATTTGCAAGAGCAGCTTTACGACACACGTCGGTATTTCATGCCAGACTCCGCAGACCCGTGGTGGGCTACTCTTGCGGTTGGTTTATTTGTTCTACCGGGAGCCTGGCTAGCATTCGCCTTAACGAGTCGAATACCACCACCGTCTCAAACATGCTCAATGGTCAACCGCTCTTTTGCCAACCAGCTCATGTTTATCATGTTCATTAGTTCATCGCTAGTAACGGCTGGGCTGGCAACTGAGAAATTTTCTTTTCTTGGCAATGTCGGGTCAATACTCAGCGCAGCCGCGCGGACAGGATCAATCGTGAGCCTATTTGTGCTGGCTTTCCAAATAGGTCAGGGAAAGCTCTCGCGTTCACAAGGAGGCGTTGTGGGAGTCTTTCTCTTGCTCAGTATTATAGCCAGCATAGCTAGTCTGTTTCTGGGGGGGGCGATTTCGATGTTGGCGGTAGGGATAGCTGGTTTTTCTTTGGGAAAAAGAAAAGTTCCTTGGATTTGGTTGATCATGTTACTCCCGTTGTTTTCCGTTCTCCATGCAGGGAAGAATGACATGCGAGCTAAATATTGGGGAGAAGCTCGGGCTGTAAATACAGTAGGGTTTCTTGACTATCCTTCTTTTTTTCTTGAGTGGTTTGATTACGG
>JBCBYL010000020.1:0-28326 GCA_039815855.1 Verrucomicrobiota bacterium | reverse complement strand
CCTTCGATTTTCATTACTGCATTTGCTTGGATGACTCAGGGAGCGTGGATGCTATTGGGAATGGCAGCAATTCTCACAGTAATTTCATCTCTCTGGTATTTCGTGGTCCGAGATGGCTCAAAGATATGCGTCTATGTTCTGTTCACTTCTTCTTACGCATATTATTCGTTACTAGTCTTTGAGTATGGCCTAATCACCGGGCTGGCCGTTTTTGCTTTTTTAACCGGGCTATATTGGGGTATCCCCTACTTAATGAATAAAAAATCGAACAAGGCCAGTGCAGCCAATCCTCTACACGCTTCGCGTTCCGAGGATTGCTGACTGCCGACGTTAGCATCATGGATTCTTTTAAAGACATGCCTGACGACGACCATCTATGGGAGATGATTGCTAGTGATATGGGTTTGGAGTTTTCCACGGTAATCCCAAAGCCAGATGATGTATATCTATCTTCATTTTCACGTTCTCAGGCTAGACGTTATAAGGCCATGCCGGTATCCCGGCGCCCAGACGGGGTCCGTGTTTTCACATCCGATCCACTGGATTTTGAGTGCCTAGATTCGATGCGACAGATTATTGGCGAGAACATTGTTCCCATTGTCACACGGGATGATATTCTCAAATCGGCAGTTGATGAATACTTAGATGATTAATGCTAACAAGGCCGGTTGACCAACAGCTTACACGCTTCCCACCTTCGCCAAGGCTAGGGCGGGCAGGCAGCGTTCCGAGGATTACCGACTAGCGACGTTCGAAGAACGGATTTGACATTTCGCCATACATGGACAGGATGTTGTCCATATGAAAGCGATAACGTACACAGCGGCACGTGAGAATTTGGCGGCCACGATGGATTCAGTATGCGGGGACCACTCCCCGGTCATTATTACCCGGAATCGAGATCAGGCTGTCGTCATGCTCTCCCTCGAGGATTATGAGTCCCTGGAAGAAACGGCCTACCTGCTGCGTTCGCCCGTGAATGCCAGACGGCTGAATCAAGCTATTGGTGATTTAGAAAATGGAAAAGGTATCTCGAAAGGTATTGGGGACCTTGAATGAAAATCCTTTTCGCGCCTCAAGCGTGGGAAGATTACTTGTACTGGCAGAGCACTGATAAAAAGGTCCTCAAGCGGATTAATTTACTGATAAAGGAAATGAGCAGAGATCCATACGAAGGAATTGGAAAACCGGAGCCTTTGAAACATACCTTATCAGCTTATTGGTCTCGACGAATTACGGATGAGCATCGGATCGTCTATCGGGTAGAAAATGACATCTTGAAAATTGCACAAGTGCGTTATCACTATGAATAACCATTCGGACAGTGCGGTTATGCCAAAGACTGATGCGCTTCCTACCTTCGCCAAGGCTAGGGCGGACAGGCAGTGTTTCACTCGCGGCACACCGCTGACGTTAGCTTAAGAAATGACGACCAAACAAATCTTCGGCCCAGTGGGCTGGACACCGGAGCGACTCGATTCCCTCGTTGGAAAAACATATGTCATCACCGGTGCCAATAGCGGAACAGGATTTGAGGCAACGCGGGTGTTCCTATCCAAGGGTGCAGGCGTCGTAATGCTGAACCGCAACGCCGAAAAGTCAGAAGCCGCAATCGCAGCGCTGAAACAGGAATTTGGCTGCGACGTTGACGTGACTTTCGTGAGCATGGACCTGGCCGTGCTGGCTTCCGTTCGGGAAGCCGCTGCAGAGGTGCTGGAGAAGATCCCCCGTATCGACGCGCTTATCTGCAACGCCGCCATCGCGCAGGTGCCAACGCAGAAACTTACTGTGGAAGGTTTTGAGAGCATGCTTGGCACGAACCACTATGCTCACTTCCTTCTTTGCGGACTGCTCTTTGAGCGGATCGAAGAGACGAAGGGACGTATCGTGGTCGTCAGCAGCCTTGGCTATAATATGGGGATTAAGACCATCCAATTCGATGACATGAACTGGGACAAGAACTACCACCAAAACAAGACCTATTCCCAAAGCAAGCTAGCGCAGATGATGTTCGCCTACGAGTTGCAGGACAAGCTAGCCGCAGCGAACAGGACGGATGTTGAAGTCTATGTCTGCCACCCTGGCGCGTCTCGGACCTCGCTCATCACGACCAGCGGCAACCTAGCGACGCGGATAATGTTCAGACTCATGTCGTTGTCGCCGATGGTGCAATCCGCCGAGAAGGGCTCCTGGCCGGAGGTGATGTGCGCGACAGAGGGCGGGCTGAAACAGCGGGCGCTCTACGGCCCCACCGGTCGCGCGGAGTTTGTTGGCCCGGTCGGGAGAGGCACACTCCACCCTCATGCCTATAACAAGCCTGTTATGGAACAGCTTTGGGTCTTGTCGGAGGAGGAGACGTCCTTCACTTGGCCGCTGTGAATTAGAAAACTTATGATAATTCGACCCCTAAACCCCAAGTCGAAGGCGCGTTACGAGGATCGCAGACTACCGACGTTCGATAAATAGATGAAATTCACCTGGTTGGCGCTCTTTTTTTGTCTTTGCTCATTTGGGTTTGGCGTGACGCCGCAGATTGATATGCCAGATGGGTGGAGGTTGCGGGGAGGTATCATTTACGATGGCCCCCAAGGGTCGTTCGCAGTCATAGGACCATTTGATGCACCGACCGTGGAAGAAGGCATTTCTCTCCGGAAAAAGAAACTGGGTAAAACTCTGCGAGAACTCAGTCGGGAACCTTTCACTCTCGATTCTGGCTTAAAAGGAATACGAGTCCTCTTTGAGGTGGAGCATAGGGATCAGACGTATCTGAGTCCGCAGTATTTTTTCCATCTCGGGGAGAATGGGAAAAATGGGGATAAAGGGAAGAAAGCCTTTTTCTGTGTGCAAACGATTCCGGCGAGTGACCAGTATGAGAAGAATCATCGATTCATTGAAAATGAGGTTAAAAAGATCAAATTCATCAGTGGTGACTGAGTCCGTCTGTTACTGGAAACTGATCTTTTCGCTATTTTTTCTCTTTTCGCTCTTTTCGCTAGTCGATGAGTAAGAGAATGGTACATTCTCAGCCTTCTTTGATGGGTACGAACGAAAAAACAGAGCTTCATACACATGGTTGGCTGGATTCACTGGCGATCAGCATGTCGCTGCTCTGTGCCTTCCACTGTTTACTGACTCCGGTATTGATTATTGTTCTGCCCATTCTGGCGACGAGCTTTCTGGTGGATCACGACTTTCACCTCTGGATGATTTTTTTTGTGGTGCCGACCACCAGTGCAGCAGTGTTTCTAGGCTGCCGCCAACACCGGGATAAGGCGGTGCTGATTCTCAGTAGCATTGGACTCACCCTGCTAGTTTCGATTGCAGTCTATGAATCTGTTTTTTTATCGGAAATGGGCTCGGGAGGTCATACGCACTGTGAACAATGTGACTCTCACGAATCGCATGGAACTGGCGGGCTTTTGACGGCGAGCACCTATCTGAATCTTTTAGGAGGATTGCTACTAGCCAGTGCTCATGTGCGGAATTACTGGCTCTGCCGCCACTTTGACTGTCACCACAGTCATTGAATCCCCTGTCAGCCTATCCAAAGGTCTTTCCATTCCAGCCCCAATGTGACCGTGGATGGTCTGACATCTGGAGATAGATCCGTTCAGGCGCCACCTGGAGAGTCTTACTGAGGAGTGGGAAAAGGTGCTCTGAGAGTTCGGAGCCGGATTGTTCTGAAAGACCAAGACTGCTCAGCTCCACAAATGCGCAGGGTTCGGTGGTTCCAGCAAACGTCATTGCTTCCTGAAGATTGATGCTGACCATAACAAAGTCTTCTGGCTTGCCAAGCATCGTGGCAATTTCTGCACTGAGCAGGAGCGTGTTCTGGTGGAGGCTGGATTGGATCGCTGACTGGTTGGTTTCGATTTTTAGGTAGGGCATCTTCGTTTCCGATTAAGGGTTAAACTAAATTAATTTGAATAAATCCATAACAAGAACGTAACCACGAATCGACACGAATACACACGAATCGTTTTTTACTTGGAATTTAGGCCCCTTCTCATTCGTGTAAATTGGTGTCCATTTGTGGTTAAATCACTTCAATCTGGCATAGTGGTGTCAGGTAAGATTCAAATCTTCGTAGATCGCTGACTGGATGCTGCGCACTCTTTGCTGGTGAGCGAGTTCTCCCGGCATGCCATTAGTAATCCAAACGACAACGAGATCATGTTCTGGATCATAGTACCCTGATGACGATTGGGCTCCGCTGTGACCAAAAGTGCCTTCAGAGGCGTAAGGACCATACCCGTAGGAAATTTTCTTGGTCTCGGATTCATATTGAGCTGAGTTGAGGTAAAATCCATAACCGAAGTCAGCGATGTGGCCAAAGGTTTTATCTAGTGCGCCTTCCCGGTGTCGATGGGTAAGCCGTCTGACTGTTTCTGGCTTGAGGTAGTCACTCTGCCCTAGAAGTACCGAGCGGAGGGCCAGGTAGAATTGGGCCAATCCGGAAGCTGGCCCCCAGGTATTTCGACCGGGCCGTGCCATCACCATCTCTGGACCGTAGCCGTAAGCTGGATGTGGCCTCACCTGCCCTTGGTTGGTGTCAAAAACAGAAAGGGTTTTCCCTCCGGCGATTCCGCATCCTTGAATACCTAAGGGGCGAAAGAGTTCATTCTCATAGATCGATTCGATCGAATCACCAGTGACTTTCTCGAGCATCGAACCGAGCAGGAGCCAGGTTCCTCCCAGATGGTACCCGGCGGTCTGACCTACTTGCCAACGAGGCTCAATGGATAAGGCACAAATTTTCTCGACGATTTCATCGACAGAGCTGCCCTGAATCCGATCGGCATGACGAAGCCCCCCACGGTGGGTAAGCATATCTGCAATGGTCATCTTCTCTTTTCCGTCCTGGGAAAAATCCGGAAGGTACTCAGCAAGAGGATCATCAAAGTCGAGCAGCCCTCGTTCCACCAACCGAGCGATAGCAACCGGCAGGAGTGGCTTACCGCTCGACATCCAGAGCATGGCCTGATCCGTCGAGAGGGGCTGCTCAGGCTGATTTTCTCCGACAGCAAAGGATTCACTCACTTCTCCATCCCGTGCGATACAGACCTGAGCTCCGAGGTGGAGTCCCTTTTCGATCCCTGCTTCTAAGCACTCTGTTGTTTTCTTCATCATCTACGGTGATCCTTATGAATGATGCGATGGCACTTTAAGGACATACTCGTTCTCATTTTCATTGTTTCCACTTGATGACAACGAAGTGGCTCCGCTTTGTGTGCCACTAGACCGCTTGGGATGGCTTTGGAAATACTCGACAATGGATTGGGCGAGTTTCGGACCCACGCCATCCACTTCTGCAAGTTGATCCGGAGTTGCCTCCCGGATTTTATCGAGCTTCCCAAAATGCTTTAGCAATGCTGCTTTCTTCCGTTCACTGACACCTGGCACTTCATCGAGAACACTCTCTGTCATTCGGCGCTTCATGAGGAGTTGATGATATCCATTAGCAACCCGGTGCGCCTCATCACGCACGCGTTGCAGAAGTTTCAGGGCACCAGAGGATTTAGGAAGGCAGATGGGCTCGGATTG
The DNA here is from genome assembly GCA_039815855.1 of Verrucomicrobiota bacterium. GTDB lineage: Bacteria > Verrucomicrobiota > Verrucomicrobiia > Methylacidiphilales > JBCBYL01 > JBCBYL01. Next base: position 22,782 of record JBCBYL010000020.1, on the reverse strand, counting down.
ACCGGGCCGAAAGATCTCTTCTTCACGTTTTGCCAGTCCAATGATGCTCTGATCATTGAGCCCCAGATCCTTCAACTCCCGATAGGCTGCACTGAGTTGCCCTTTTCCTCCATCCACCACAATGAGGTCAGGCAAGTTCCCCTCTTCTCTGAGGACTCTCTGGTAGCGCCGCTTAATCACTTCAGCCATGCTGGCAAAATCATTCTGCCCCTCGACGGTCTTGATCCGATAGCGGCGGTGGTTATAACGGTTCACCCTGCCATTCTTAAAAACCACCATCGAGGCAACTTTATGGGTAATCGAAATGTTCGAAATATCAAAGCACTCGATATGATTCGGGAGGCCAGAGAGCTGCAGCTCTTTCTGGAGTTCCTGGACGTCTTCAATCGGTAGTCGCATGTCAGGGGTTTCCCGGACAAAGCGTTTTTGCCGGTTGGTGGTTTTCCGAATTTGGTCGTAGGTATCCCGTAGCGCCGCCGCCTTTTCAAATTCATGCCTCTCAGCGGCGTGGGTCATTTTTTCTTTAATGTCCTCGAGGAGCCCGGGCTCCTGCCCTTCAAGGAAACGGCAAGCGGCTTTGACCTTAGCCAGGTAGCCTTCCCGGGTAATGCGACTCATACAGGGGGCAGAACAATTCCGAATGACGTCATCATTGCAGTGACGAAAGTCCTTCTCACCCGGCAGCATGGGGCGACAGGTGCGCAGTTGATAGTGCTTTTCCATGATTTCCAGTGTCTCTTTGAGTGCACCTGAATGAGCAAAGGGGCCGTAATATTTCGCACCATCTTCTTTCTTCAATCGGACGGTCTGGAAACGAGGAAAGGGATCGTTCAAGTTGACCTTCACCAGTAAGAACCTTTTATCATCGCGGAAACTGATATTGTATCGAGGCCGGTATTCTTTGATCAGCTTCCCTTCCAGGATAATCGATTCCGGTTCACTTTTTACCTCATGGAATTCGAGATCACGGATCGTTTCGACTAAGGCACGGGTCTTTCGATCCGCTGCCATTTTACGGGACGGATGAAAATACTGAGAAACTCGCTTGCGGAGGTCTCGAGCTTTTCCAACGTAGATGACCCGATTGAACTGGTCTTTAAAGAGGTAAACACCGGGCCGATGAGGTAGGTTCCTTACCTTTTTCTGGAGGTCTTCACGTTGGATTTCGTTCTGCATCAATTAAAATCGGAGTATGCTAGGGTTTATCAAAGTAAAGGTTCAATGTATCATGCCACTCTTGAAAAGGAATAAGTTAGCGATTCTTATCCTCCAGATTTTGAGTTTTACTCTCATCTCTCTGGGGGCACAGACAGCATCCGGTCAGGAATCGGATCAATCCCATGTCAATGCGTCCCTGATCAGTAGCGTCAATTCCGTCCAATCAGGGAACGCATTCTGGGTGGCCGTGCGTTTTGAGATTCAGGACGATTGGCATACCTATTGGAGAAATGGTGGAGATGCCGGACTGGCTACCTCGATCCGTTGGACACTGCCAGAAGGCTGGAAGGCCTCCGAGATTCACTGGCCAGCTCCGGTCTCGCTCGTGACCGGCCCCCTCACCAGTTTTGGATACGAAGAAGAGGTGCTTCACCTCGTCCAGATCACCCCTCCCAAGCGAAAGCTGGAAGGATCAGAAATATCGCTAGCTGCTGAAGTGAACTGGCTGGAATGTAAAACAATCTGCTTACCAGGCTCGGCCTCACTTCAGCTTTCCTTACCAGTCAAAGAGGATGGAGAGAACCCTTCGGCGCTGAGTGAAATGATCCTGAATGCGGTGGCGCAACTGCCTCAAGCACCTCAAGAATGGACTCTCTCTGCAACAGGGGAGACCGACACTCTTTTGCTGAAAATTCAAGCTCCCGAAGATACTGAGGTGCCACTGAAAGACCTTCACTTTTTTCCTTATGACACAGGCTGGATGGACAACTCAGGGGAGCAACTTCTAGAACGCCAAGGTGATCAATCCCTTCTCAGCATCCCCCTTCAATATGCCAATCAATATCCTGAGCGTATTAATGGCATTCTTGTTTCTGACGCTGAATTTATTCCTGACGGGGCTGCTCTGGAAATCGATCTCGAGATGGCGTCATCCGTCGAGAAACCATCGGCCATCGCGGCTGAGAAATCGGGCAATGGATACTTAGGTATCCTACTGGCCGGCTTTCTGGGAGGAGTCATCCTCAACCTGATGCCCTGTGTCTTTCCGGTCCTGGGCATCAAGCTGATCTCCCTGATCTCGCAGTCGGGGCTGAGCGTCACCGAAGTCAGAAAACACGGCCTCTTTTACACACTTGGAATCCTGCTCTCTTTCTGGGTCCTCGCTCTCATCCTCCTGAGTTTACGCGCAGCCGGATCAGAGCTCGGCTGGGGGTTTCAATTACAGGAACCGGGATTCGTCTTTGGCTTAACCGCATTTCTACTCTTGTTCTCTCTGAACATGAGTGGTGTTTTCGAAATCGGAACCTCTCTGCTCCGCTTTGCGGCGGTAGGGAGCCCCCGAGAAAGTCAGGCCAAAGAAACTTCGATGAATTCGCTCATCTCAGGAATTCTAGCCACCGTGGTGGCCACTCCGTGTGCGGCGCCATTTCTGGCCACCGCCTTAGGATCCGCTCTCGTCCTGCCTGCGACGCAATCTCTGGGACTGTTTACCGTTATCGGCCTGGGATTGAGTTCGCCATACCTTGTCTTCACGTTTGTTCCGAAGCTCATCCGCTTCTTACCCAAGCCAGGCCAATGGATGGAAACCTTAAAACAAGGGCTCGCGTTTCTCCTTTATGGATCGGTTGCCTTTTTGGTCTGGGTCCTGGCCGGTCAAATGGGAGACCTTGCTTTCCTGATCAGCTTAATCTCATTCGTCCTCATTGCTCTGGCCGCCTGGATATTCGGAAAATGGAACGTACCCACTCATTCCTTCAGAGTGAGACAAGCCACTTGTCTCGGCAGCGGGATTCTACTTTTGGGATCACTTCTGCTCGGCTGGCCCAATCAACCAACCGGTAATCAGATTTCCTGGGAACCTTGGTCTCATCAACGCGTAGCCGATCTCCAGAAAGACAAGCGCATCATCTATGTCGACTTCACCGCACGCTGGTGCGCGACCTGCCAGACTAATAAATTGGCTGTCTTTTCTTCACCTGAGGTGCTGCAGACGATTGATGAATTCAACGTTGCCCTCTTGAAGGCAGACTGGACAAATCGTGATCCCGAAATTACCCGTGAACTAAAAAAGTGGGGAAGAGCTGCGATCCCATTTAATCTGATCTATCAGCCGGGCTCCGAGAAGCCAATCATTCTTCCGGAACTGCTTACACCCAGCGTTGTTCTCGAAGCACTGCGATCCGAGAACGAATAGAAAATGTAACAGGAGATGTGCCGCAGGGCTATTGCTTGTGAGGACGTTTGAGCTAAACTCCTTCCTATGAACGCAATACCGAAACCGTTTCTCTCTGGTCTGGCTGCCTGGATCTTTCTTCTCGCTTTATCCCTCCTATCCCATCCCGGTCACGGAGCTGCAGAAGTCGGAAAACCTGCTCCAGCATTTACTTTAATGAACAGCAATGGGGAAGCTGTCTCCTTATCTGACTTTAAAGGAAAATTCGTGGTCCTGGAATGGACGAGTCACGCCTGCCCCTTCGTGAAAAAGTTCTATCAATCTGGCATGATGCAGGAGTGGCAGGAAGCTGCGGCGAAGAAGGGCGTCACCTGGTTAACGATCTGTTCCTCCGGTACCGGCATGCCAGGACACATGACCAATGCGCAGTGGAGCGCAAAAATCCGTGAATCCGAAATCAAATCCATTGTTCTGATCGATGAGGATGGGGCGGTCGGCATAGACTATGAAGCGAAGACGACACCCCATATGTTCGTTATTAACCCGGAGGGTATTCTTATCTATGCCGGTGCCATCGACTCAAAGCCATCCACGCATCCGGAAGACATTCCAACTGCCACCAACTATGTGCTTACCGCTCTCGAAGAAGCCATGGCTGGGAAAGAAGTGAGCACCTCCGTCACACCCGCTTATGGCTGTGGTGTAAAATACGGGAAATAACTACTCTACTTTCTGGATAACTTTTTATTGTCCTCCATTCCCTCAACGTGATGGAATAGAAGAAATGTCAGACCAAAAAGAACTCCATTATGAAAAAGGAGACCAGATCTTTTCAGAAGATACAAATCCGGAAGGTGTCTACATTGTCAAAGACGGCCTTGTCGAAATTTATCGCACCCTGGAAACGACTGCCGGATTTAAGGATATCGAACTCGATCGTGTCGGACCGCGGGGGATGTTTGGCGAAATGGGGCTCATCGATCAGCAACCAAGAAGTGCTTCCGCCCGTGCCCTCAGTCCAACCACTCTGCTTTTCATCAGCCGCTCTGATTTCAAAAAACACCTCGATCAACTTCCCCCCTGGGTTTCCATTCTGATTCGGAGTTTTGTTCATCGGCTCCGCGATGCCAATGAGCGACTGGTCAAGACACTTGAGTCCGGTCCAGACGCTGCTAATCTCAAATTGCAGGCGCATGAGGTCGTTCTTGATCCGGGAGATTCCGATTCTAACGATGTAGATCAACTTATTGATGAGCTGGAAAAATGATGAACCTAACCATTGATCACCTGAAAGAAGCCTTATGAATGAAGAGTCCGCCCCACCAGAATTACCAGCAGTGAAAATGCCTGAGACACCTCAAAAGAAACGCGGCTTTATCGATACGTCCATTGTCAGGACGTTATCCTTTGGCTCCATTACGCTCTGCATCGTCATCTGTGTACTCGCTTGCCTGCTCGCTATCTGGGACGTCGCTCCAGGTGACATCATCTGGAGAACGGTGGCTACTTGCATTATCATCTCTGCAGGGATGATGGCCTTCGGGGTCATCAACGGACTCTACGGCCCAAAAGAGTGACACGACTCCAGCGTAGTTGCTGCGGTTCACTCTTCGATTATGGTTAGTGATGCGCTGCGCCTACCATCCGGATTATTTTCTACCTCTCCCTGATGGTCATCCCTTTCCAATGGAGAAGTTCCCGGAGGCCCACGATCTGGTCAAGAATCAGGTGGACGTCATCGAGATTCAGCCGTTTCCCAAAGAGCGCCTCACTTGTGTTCATGATCCGGACTATTTAAATCGAATCAACTGGGATGATGAAATAGGTCAGTCAGGCTTAACCCACAACGAGCGAAAACGGCTGGGGCTCCCTTCTTCACCCCGCCTACTCAATCGCAGCACTCTTGAAACTTCAGGCACCTACTATGCTGCGCAATGGGCACTAGAAGACGGCATCGCAGCGAATTTAGCAGGAGGCACCCACCATGCCTTCCCGGATCGTGGCCAGGGGTACTGCGTCCTCAATGATGTGGCGGTAACGATCCAGCTCCTGCGACAAGATCAACACCGATGTCAGGAGATGCACTATCTCGTCGTCGATACCGATGCTCACCAAGGAAATGGAACTAACGCAATCTTTCAGGATGATTCCTACGTGACCACCTTTTCCATCCACGTGGGTAAAAACTATCCCTCTCAGAAGGTGCCCGGTGACTGTGATATCGAATTACCACGATGGGTAGATGGTGAGACTTACCTGCAAGCAATGGAATCAACTCTGCCCGGCCTGTTTCAATCCGTAGAACCTGATCTCGTCTTCTGGATTTCCGGTGCTGATAACCACGAGAATGATCGTTTCGGGCAAATGAAACTGACGACTGAAAACATGAGACAACGTGATCGATTCATCCTGACCCTCTGCCAGGAATTCCATGTCCCAACCACTGTGCTCTACGGCGGCGGGTATAATCAGAAGCGTGGAATGACTGCTGCACTCCATGCCCAGAGTATCCTCGAGGCTCAGGCAACTCCTATCCGACTCGCTACCGTTGCTTCGTGATTGATTTCTCTAGCGATTGAGCCATCGTTTCACAATCTTGTCCCTGTAGCTCAGCTGGATAGAGCACCGGACTTCTAATCCGACGGTCGCAGGTTCGAATCCTGCCGGGGACGGTCTTCGCAGACGGCAGCTTTTCGAACCGTCAGGTTCGAGCGCGGCTGCCGCTTTAGCGGCACTTTAAGCCTAGCGTCTCCATTGCTTTAGCAATGTCTCACTGGCACAAACCCTGATCCCTCGAGGTTGATCTTGCCGGGGACGGTGCCAGAATACAGCTGCTATTTGTTCAGCTCTTCCTCGTGACGATATCTCTGAGCCACTGGCATCCTTCGACCAATTCCAAATGCCTTACTCGTCACTTTTAAACCGGGTGCGGCCTGACGACGCTTATACTCATTCAGATCCACTTGTCGCAACCAACGCTGCACCAGATCCGGGTCATGCTTCCCCTGAGTAGAAATTTCCCCAGAAGACTGAAACTCCTCAATATAGCGATGGAGGATGTCATCCAACTGATCGTAAGGAGGAAGCGAATCTTCATCTTTCTGGTCCGGCCTTAATTCTGCGCTCGGTGGCTTCTCAATCGTCTCGTGCGGGATGACTTCCTTCTCACGGTTCATCCATTTTGAAAGTCGGTAAACCCAGGTCTTAGGAACGTCATTGATGACCGACAGGCCTCCGCACATGTCTCCGTAAAGGGTGCAGTAGCCGACGGCTAACTCTGATTTATTGCCTGTGGTTAAGACCAGCCGATTGAGTTTGTTGGAAATGGCCATCATGATCAGTCCTCGTGCCCGCGACTGAATATTCTCTTCAGTCACATCTTCCGCTAATCCTTCAAATAAAGATGAGAGCGATTTTCTCACTTCCTGGCAAATCGGTTCAATCGGTATCTTCTGATAGTCTAATCCCAAATTTTTCGCTAAAGCGACTGCATCATCGACACTCCCCTGACTGGAATATTGGCTCGGCATGAGAACCCCCAGCACGGCCTCCGGTCCTAACGCTTCACAGGCAATCACGGCTGTAATCGCGGAGTCGATCCCTCCACTCAGTCCGATAGCAACCTGAGAGAAGCCGCATTTTTTGACGTAGTCCCTGACCCCGAGAGTGAGCGCCTGAAAAAGCTGCTCTTCTTCTCCTTCATGCCTGACTTCTCTGGCAGGTTGATCGAGATCAACAATCAGCTGCTCTTCTTGGAAGCCGGAGGCTTTTGCGAGGAGTTGCCCCTCAGACCCCACCACCGCACTTTGACCATCAAAAATGAGTTCATCATTTCCACCTATCAAATTTGCCTGCACAACCGGAATAGAATTTTCTCGAGCAATGTTCTGGATGAGCTCAAGACGTGACCGCCCTTTACCAAGGAACCAGGGTGACGCTGACACATTAATGAGTAGATCGATATTCTGGCCTGTCAGCTCACGGACGGGGTCACGGTGATAAGCAGGACGTGGCAATTTCTCCGCATCGTTCCAGATATCTTCACAAATCGTCACCCCAATACGTTTGCCCCGCCATTCGCGATAAGCAGGATGCCCCGAAGGTTCAAAGTAACGATTCTCATCAAAGACATCATAGTTTGGTAAGAGGCACTTGTAGAACGTTTGCTGTTGCTTGCCCGATTCCAGCCAAACCGCTGCATTGAACAGGGCGTGGCCTTTCGGTTCCGGATTTGGAAGAAAGACACCGGTAATCAAAGGCACTGCACCGATTTGCCCCGTCATCACCTCTAGCGTTGCCATCTGTTTATCGATAAACGATTGATAGTGAAGCAGGTCGCGAGGCGGATATCCTGAAAGACTTAATTCTGAACCCACCACGATCTCGGCACCTTGCTCAACCGCATCCTGATACCCGCTCAAGAGCAACTCTGCGTTCTGAGTAAATTCACCAATGGTGGTGTTCATTTGGAGGCAGCCAACGATCATCGGAATTCAATTTGCTGTATATCCCGCATACGTCCATTCAAATCAAACTGACTCCAAAATAAACATAAGTTTCTCTTTATGATTCTTTCATTCTGATGAAGCAAAACAATCGTCATGTCTCGTTGACAACAATCGTTAAATCATTATCTTTCTGAATCTTATGGCAGTTCCAGTATCACAAGCATGGACCGTGGCGTCTTACGTCATTGGTCAAAAATTGAAAGGAATCAAGCGTTATCCATTAGTGCTTATGCTAGAACCTCTTTTCCGCTGTAATTTAGCTTGCGCGGGCTGCGGAAAAATTCAGTACCCTGATCACATTCTGAATAAACGACTTTCACCTCAGCAGTGTTTTGATGCGGTAGAAGAGTGCGGAGCTCCCATGGTCAGTATTCCGGGCGGAGAACCACTTATTCATCCGGAGATTGGAGAAATCGTTGCTGGCCTGGTCGAAAGGAAAAAATATATCTATCTCTGCACGAACGCGCTTCTCCTCAAACGCAAGATCGATCTCTTTAAGCCAAATAAGTATCTCTCTTTCAGTGTCCATATGGATGGGCTGGAAGAAGAACATGACATTGCGGTCTGCCGGGATGGAACCTATGAGATTGCCATTGAAGGCATTAAAGAAGCCCTCAAACGCGGATTCCGCGTCACAACGAACACCACCTTATTCAACCAGGCGCAGCCAGCTAGAGTTCGTGAATTCTTCGATGAAATGATGAAATTAGGAGTCGAAGGAATGATGGTCTCTCCGGGATATAGCTATCAGAAAGCACCTGATCAGGATAACTTCCTCGCACGTGATCGCACCAAGCAGCTTTTCCGCGAGATTCTTTCTGATCGCAAGAAGGAGTGGCGCTTTAATCTGTCTCCTAACTTCCTGTCCTTCCTGCAAGGGGATGTCGATTATGATTGCACGCCTTGGGGTAACCCCACCTACAACATCTTCGGTTGGCAAAAGCCCTGTTACCTGCTCCAAGACGGCTATGCCCCCAGCTTTAAGGCCCTCATGGAAGAAACGGAGTGGGAAAAGTATGGCCAAAAAAGCGGGGAAGAAAGATGCCGTGACTGTATGGTTCACTGCGGCTACGAAGCTTCTTCCGTCGATGATACATTCGGCTCCCTAGCCGGATTCGCACGCACCATCAAAGCCACCCTCGCAAACTAAACTGCTTCAGTCTTTTATTATTATGCCACAAGCGGATAAGTCTGATCACGATACCCTCTCTCACGGTAAGAGTGAATACGAAGGAAAGCACTTCCACTTCGAAAACCCGGAAGAGCGTGCCCAAATTCTACGTGAAGCATTTGATTACCGAGGAGATGTAACCCTCTCTTTCACTGATGGATCGACCATTGAAGGCTTTGTTCATAATGTCAACCAAGCTGCCAACACCGTTACCCTTTTCGCCAAACTCTCGAAGCGAGAATCTGAAAATAAAGAAGTTTCCCTCGATCAAATCACAGGTCTGAGTTTCAGTGGCGAAGATACCGCCTTTGGAAAATCATGGGATGACTGGGTCACCAAAAGTGAAGCTCAGCGGGCCCGTGAAGCAGATAGGCTACGCAGCCAATCTATTGAACGCGGTGAGCTTTAATCCCTTCCATCCTCTTAATTCACAGAAATTTGCGTAAAAAAAGCATTACATAACGATAAGTAATTGTAATTCATAACTTTACAATTGGGTGGCAAACCAAGCTGTAGCTTGACTTCACCTTAAAACTTGGTCTATTTTATAGTTAATGGACATTTCAAAATTCAGGCTAATTTTTTGTTCGGCGATTCTAGTTCTTTTCTTTGCATCATCCACGCTGACTGCAACCGAGCTAGGAATCAACCAAGCTGGTTTTTTAGAAATCACATCCTCTGCCGGTGAAATTGTGGATACGTTACCATCTGGCTCGATTTCCACTCTTATCCAGTCGGACAATCAATCCTTCAAAGTCTCTTACGGCAAGGATCTAAACGGACAGAAGACATTGATCATCTATCCAGATCCTGAAAATCCGCAGTCGTTAGAGCTTACCGTTTTTGGAAAATCGGCCACCTTGACCGAAGACGCTGTCTTAACCATCGTGGGTGAAGATCAATTTCAAGCTGGCGTTTTAGGAACGGTCATTGTCGACGGCCAAGATTTATCTGGAGGAAAGAATCAATCGATTGGCTCATCCCCAGCCAATATCGCACCTGCGATTACTGGAAGAGATCCTCTTTTAGCTTCTGATGATGAAGAGAGTTCAGTTTCTGCTCCGGTTGTGAGTCAGATGCAAATAGAAGAAGACGACGACTTTACAGACAACGTTTCTTCAAGCGAACAAGAATACATCGATAAGTACGATGGTGGCCTCTATGTGCACAAGGTTGAAGGCGATGCTTACCTAACAGGAACAAGCCAACCTATTCAAGCGGGAGACAGCATCCCTGAAGGTTCACAACTCACTACGGGCCCTAGTTCAACAGTCGTTGCATCTCCATTCCCCGGTGCCGTTGTCCAAATTCAGCAGAATACAAATATTGCTTTTTCCTCTTCAAAATACGAGAAAGCCAGCAGTAGCAGCGACAAAAATGAATTCAAAGCTTACTTAACCAATGGTGGGATTTTAAATGCGATCAAAGGGCTTGACCCCAGCGAAGTGGATTTTGAAATCCGCACCCCACAAGGTGTTGCTGCCGCCAGAGGAACCGTATTTGCAGTCTATACTGACGGCATTCGAACTTTAGTTGTCACTGGTGAAGGCACGGTGTTAGTCGTAACACAAGACGGAACATTCACACTCGATCTGAATAGTGGTAACAAGGTGGTGCTCACGGATGATCAGGGCAATGAAATCGAAGAGTTTCCAGCCAATTCAGCAGAGCTGCAAATCATTGAAGATTTCTTTAATTCTGTTCAACCTTTTATTGATAATCCCGGCACGTTTACTGGGCCGCCTACAGTTTTACCTGACGCGGTTGATAAATTTTTTGAGCTTCTAGATCCTATTCTAGGTCCTGAAGACATCACTCCGACCTTACCAAACTAAGGTTCTACTCCAGTTTCGACCTAATCTTCCTTTACCGTTCTCATCTGAGAATTTGGATACAGTCTGAACAGCCTACTCATCAATAGGGTGGTTAGGAAAAGAACCCCAGCCATGGCAACCATCGTCCCGCTCGAGCTCAAGGAGCGAATGACTAAGGCTCCTGAACTGAAGTAATTCACCATTCCCGGGATACCGAAAACAGCCATCAGGTGTCCGGTGATACTGGCAGCGATTCCGACCAGGCCACTAATCCAGAAAATCGAAACTAACCGCTTACTGATGAGTAAAGCAGTGGCAACTGGAATACTCAGGAAGGCGATAACGAGAATACTGCCCACAGCTTCAAAACAAAGCACCGTCGTTATGGCTGTGATCAGAGTGATACCCACATTCATCCAGCCCACAGGGTATCCTTTTGATTTAGCAAAGCCCGAATCAAACGTGAGCATGACCAGCTCCTTATAGAAAAAGAACAGAACAGATAAGTTCAGTAACAGGAGTAAGATCGCTTGCCAGGCCACTCTCGGAATCGTACCGTTAATGACTCCATCTACCACGGCTGTTTCCACCGTTCCGTACAGGACGCAGTTTGGATCAAGATCCACCTTATCCGAAGCAAAGCGAATTAAAATCAGTCCACTGGCAAACAAGCTACAGAACGTCACCCCTAGAGCAGCCCCGGGATCTACGTTTCCAAAGCGCACAATCAAATAGCTTAGTCCGCTCGTAAACAGACCTGCCAGACAGGCCCCGGTGAGCATCCAGATCATGTCTCTGCTACCACTAAGTAAAAATGCAAGCGCTAGCCCTGGCAAGACGGCATGGCTAATCCCATCGCCCAGCATGCTTTGGCGAGTGAGAACGAGTAGCACTCCGGGTATCACACAGGCCAGCGCCACTGCGATTCCTGTAACCATAATCCAAAAATCCAAGAGATTCATAGCGTCATCCATTCGCTGATCTACTTATGGTTTCGATAAAGTGAGGACTCGTGGGAATACGTTTAGCCTGAGACTCCAATTCAAGGGCTTTCTCTAAATCCTCAATGATTTCAGGCTCAAGAACATGCTCTATGGCGTCCGCGTCTCGATCCACTCGACCGGGTGCCGTATCTGCATATCGAATGAGGAACAGTTCCCACAACCGGTGATGCCTGACTGTTTTGAGGGCCTCCCTCGCCCCGTTCCCAGTGAGTCGAAACTTGTTCTTACTGGTCTCGATGAGACCGTCCTTTAATGCCTTGCGAAAAGAAAGCTCAAGAATTCCGCTATCCCAGGCTCTAAAAGGGCGTATGTCATGGATCCCAAATTCGTCATCCAGAATATCTCCGCACTGGCCATGCTTTTCTAACCACTCATAAATCGCTCTGAGGAGGTGCTGGAGCCGGATACGTTGACTTAAGCGATGGTGTTTTAGCCAACCTAGCAATAATCCACGATAGGTTCCGAAAACCATGCTGATTAAAAAGAAGAGAGAAGCCATGAGAACGATAACCGCCCCGGCAGGCAAACGCGGGAATGCGGCGCTTAAGAAAACACCGCCCATGCCACTAATTAGACCAATACCCATAGCTACCCACATCATCTTGGATAAATCATGGGTCCAAAAGCGAGCCGCAGCAGCTGGAATAATCAGCATCGCAACGACTAACAAAAGACCGATGGCCTGGAGCCCAATCACCGTGGTCACCGTGATGAGAAGCAAGAGAATAAAATCCAGCAACTCAGTAGGCAGCCCTTTCGCTTTGGCAAAGTCACGATCAAAGCAAAGCAAAGCCAGCTCCTTATAAAAGAGCCCACAGACCAAGGTGGTCAGGAGAGCAGCAATAAAGATAAATGTAGCGTCTCCTGCTGTCATCGCGGAAGCCTTTCCGTAAATAAACTGCTCCAGACCTGCTGCGTTACCTGTTGGTAATTGTTGAATCAAAGTCAGCAAGGTAATCCCAACCCCAAAAAAAAAGCTCAGCACAATGGCCATCGCAACGTCATCTTTCAAGCGACTCCAGCGCCGGACGAATTGAATCAACCCCACTCCTAGAAGAGAAGAAATCCCAGCACCCAGGAGAAGGAGAGGTAGTGATTTTCCAACTTCAGTGAATCCATAGAGGAAAAGAAAAGCGATACCGACTCCGGGTAAAGTGGCATGACTGATCGTATCACTCATCAGAGATCGTTTACGTAAAAGCAGGAAGGTCCCGACCATTCCGCCGAGTGAACTAAAGGTAGCGGTGCCTAGAAAAACCATTCTGGTATTGTAGTCTTCCAAACGAACGATACGCATCAGCTGTGACCATTCGAGCAGGAGAAGGTCTCCCAGGAGCGGCGTAATCATAAAACAATCTCGTTTCCCCTGATCTTACGGGTTACACGATCCAGAAGGTGATGTTTCCCTCCGTAGGTCTTAGCCAGATGGTCATGAGTCAGGACTTCGTCCATTTCTCCAGCTGCAACGACCTTCATATTCAGGAGGACAATTCGATCAAAGAAATCACGCACGGTTTCAAGGTCATGATGAATACAAACGACCGACTTCCCCTCCGACTTCATATCGTGCAGAACATTCACAATCGCTTGTTCGGTGGCCGCATCGACACTGGCAAAGGGTTCATCCATCAAATAAAGGTCGGCGTTCTGAACAAGCGCTCTGGCCAGGAAAACACGCTGTTGTTGTCCTCCGCTCAATTCGCTGATCTGTCTTTTGCGGTAATCGAATAGACCAACCCGGTCGAGGGCTTCTTCTGCTTTCGTGCGCTCTTTCTTTCCAACCGGCTTAAACCATCCGAGCTGATGGAAAAGCCCCATCGCCACCACTCCGCAAGCATCAATAGGGAAATCCCAGTCTACCGACTCTCTCTGAGGAACATAGGCGACGCGCTGCCTCACCTCTGAAAGCGGCTTACCCCAGAAGGTCACTGAACCGGATATTTTTGGAATGAGGCCCAATGCAGCCTTAAGAAGAGTACTCTTTCCTGCACCATTTGGTCCGACGATGGCAAACAGTGAGTGTTCTAGAAAATCCACCGACACATCCCAAAGGATCATCTGTTGCCTGTAGGCAACATTCAAGTCTTTCACTGAAAGTGAAACCTGCTGATCACTACTCATTCTTCTTCCAATCTGAAAAACCCCCAAGCGGCACAGATCCTCCTAATGCCTTTGTTATGGTTGCAACGTTGTGCTCAACCATTCCAATGTACGTTCCTTCATAAGTTCCAGGCTCCCCCATTGCATCAGAAAAAAGCTCACCTCCAATGGTCACTTGATGGCCTCTTGCAGCTGCCCCCTCGATGACGGCTCTCAGATTCTTATCCGCAATCGTACTTTCCACAAAGATAGAAGGAAGCTCATTCGTGACAATAAAGTCCACCAGTTCATTCACATCAGCAATGCCCGCTTCCGACTCGGTTGAAATCCCCTGCACTGCTTTCACTTTCATACCATACGCTTCCGCAAAATAGCCAAAAGCATCGTGAGCGGTTACCAGATAACGACTCTGTTCCGGAATAGTGGAAACTAAGAAGTGAAGGTATTGATCTAATTGCTTTAGTTGCTCAACGTACATTGCCGTTCTCGATTGATAACCTGCTGCATGAATCGGATCATGTTTCTGCAAACAAACAGAAATCCACTTTGCACACTCAGCCCAAGCGTTCACATCCATCCAGACATGAGGGTCCCAGTGCCCTTCAAACCCCTCTGGCTCCATCAGGAAGTCTTTAGACAATGTTTCAGTCACAGGATAAACCGGAGTGCCAGATCTCCCTACCTGAACAAAGGCATCTGTCATTCTGCCTTCCAACATGAGGCCAACATAGAAGACGATATCCGCTTCCAACAATTGTTGGATGTCATCCCGGGTCGGCTTATACAGATGTGGATCCACCCCTTCACCCAACAGTCCGATCACCTCTGCGTCTTCCCCGGCTATCTTCTCAGTCATATCGGTGATCATTCCAACCGAACAGACGATTTGAATCGATTGTTCCCTTATAGAGTCCTGATCTACGTTTGTCTCAGATGAGCAGCTCGTCATGAAAATCAAGGACACTAGAGACAGAATAAACCCGCATTTGTTAGTCATAACTAACTAACTTATACTATACAAATTAAGAGCGACAACTATATTTTGGGGATGAACAAACTGTCCCAGAGTATTGAAGACTATCTGGAACGGATCTATGAAATGATTGAAGAGAAAGGCTACGCGCGAGTTTCTGATGTAGCAGATGCTCTGAAGGTTTCTCGCCCCAGCGTGTCGATCATGGTCAAACGATTAGCTGAGCTGGGATATGTCAATTACGAGAAATACCGTGGACTTACCCTGACACCAGACGGCTTAGAGGTGGCCTTAAGAATCAAGAGGCGCCACGTCACCATCACCCAGTTTTTGACACTCTTAGAGTTGGATGAGAATGTCATCGCAAAGGATGTAGAAGGAATCGAGCATCATATCAGCACTGAAACCCTAGCCAGACTGGAAGCCATCATTGCACAGTGGAAGTCAGATCCGACCAGTCTGAAAAATATCCTCAAACGTAAATCAAGATAGCTTAGACGAGCTCACTTAGTAATTTCTCCTGCCATCCCATTTGGAGAATCAGGTATCGCAATAAAGAAAGGGAGGCGATTGAGTCATAAAGAGCATCGTGCCACTTCCATTCCGGGCACTCGGATGCCATTTCTTCTTCCAGTGACATCGCTTGGATCAGGTCTCCTAAACGATGACTTTTCGCATCCGGGTAGCATCTTCGGCTCAGCGAGACCGTATCTAACCATGGTCCAAAGGAATGAGTCGGGAATACTCTTAAAAACCGTTTTTCAGTTCCAGCTCCATGAGCCACGATGACTGCTCCTTCGAGCCGCTTTCGCACATCAGGCCAAATACTCATGATCGTAGGTGCCGATTGGAGATCGTCTTTGGTGATGCCGTGTACTTTTGCAGCTGACCAGGTAATTTCCTGATCACACCTAAGATAGCTTCGAAAAGAATCCTCAGGCTGAAATTGAAGTCCCTGCATGACGGCGATACCAATTTGCACAGGAGCCTCAGAGGCACCCGGTTGGATTCCAGCAGACTCGAAATCAATCGCAGCAAAACGGCAATCCTGAAGTGGCAGCGCCAGGCGTTGCGCGTTCATCAGATGATCGGAGCGGGACTAGCGACCATGCCTTCGGGGATTTCGAGGCTCGGCCTGGGTGTCAAAATCTCAGGAAGGTCATCAGTAATCAAAACCGTATGTTCCATGTGACAGGATGGCTTTCCATCTGCTGCGACCACCGTCCAGCCATCTGACATCATTTTGATTTCGGCACTACCTAAATTCACCATCGGCTCGATGGCCAGAATCATACCGGGTTTCATTTTCGGGCCAGTTCCTTTGCTGCCATAATTTGGAATTTGGGGCTCTTCATGTAACTTGCGCCCAACCCCATGCCCGACAAATTCACGCACGACTCCCATTCCCGCATCGACAATGGTTTTTTCAATCGCATGACTGACATCACCCAAGCGCCGGCCTGCGATCGCTTTACGAATCCCGTTCCATAGGGCATCACGGGTGGTATCCATGAGGCGCTGACTATCAGCATGAGGAGCGCCGACGGCAAAGGTCATAGCGGAGTCCCCCACCCAGCCGTCGATAATGATTCCCACGTCAATTTTGACGATGTCCCCATATTGAAGCCGACGTTTTCCACCAATTCCATGGACGATTTCCTCATTCACCGAGATACAAACATGGCCAGGAAATCCCCTATATCCTAAAAACGCACTCGTTCCTCCCTTTTCAATAATGAACTCGGCAGCAGCCTGATCAATTTCACCAGTGCTCACTCCTGGCTGAATGAGTTTGGACAGAGCCTCTAAGGTTTCTCCAACCGCACGCCCACTGATACGCATCGCTTCTATTCCATTCTGGTCTTTAATCGGTATCATCTAGGGTAATAAATTCTCACAGAGATATAATCTGGCAATGTCAGATTCATCCATTGTTCTAAGGGATGCGGAAAGAAAGTTCCTGACCTCGAATGCCCAGGATGGGTTTTTCACCATCATAAGCCAACTTTCCATTCACCCACGTCGCGTGAATTTTACCACTGAGGGTCTCCCCATCAAGTGGTGACCATCCACAATGGTAGAGGCAGTCTTCATGACGAACCGTGGTGGTGGCATTCGCATCCACCAGAACCATATCTGCCCAATAACCCTCTCGCAAATAACCACGTTCCTTCACCCCGTAGAGGTCAGCTGGGCCATGGCACATCTTTTGCACCATACGGCTGAGGCTAATTCTGCCAGCATGCACCGCAGAAAGCATCAGGAGTAACGGATGCTGGATCAGTGGCAGGCCAGCTGGCTGTGTCGTGTAATCCCCATTCAATTTCTCATCGAGCGTGTGCGGTGCGTGATCTGTAGCCACGACATCAATCCAGTCTGCATTGAGTGCTTCCCATAACGCATCTCGATCACTTGCTGATTTGATTGCGGGGTTACACTTAATCCGACTTCCCAGCCTCTCGTAGTCTTGATCGCAAAAATAGAGGTGATGAACACAAACCTCGGAAGTGATATGCCGGTCCTCGCCGATCACGGGCTTAAAAAATTCAGGCTCAATCGCTGTGGTCAAATGTAAAACATGAAGCTTCGTGCCGTATTTTTTGGCGAGTTCAATTGCCTTCGTGGATGACTTGACGCAGACATCGGTCGAGCGGATGACAGGGTGTTCCTCGATCGGGACATCATTCCCATATCTCTCTTGCGCAGCCTTCAGATTTTGGCGCACACTTTCTTCATCCTCACAATGAGTGGCTATTAAGCGTGGCCATTCCTTAAAAAAACGGACCAAAGCAGGATCTTCGTCCACCAGCATGTCTCCCGTAGAGGAGCCCATAAAGATTTTCAATCCGGCCAATCTGGTATCCTCAGCCAGTGCAAGGACGTCTTCTGCATTTTCGTTCGTAGCGCCAACATAAAAGCTATAGTTAGCAGGCGAAACCTGAGCTGCTGTGTCGAATTTACGGTTGAGCATTTCCAGGTTGGTCGCCGGCGGATTGGTGTTCGGCATCTCCATGTAAGAAGTCACCCCGCCAACCACGGCTGCTCGAGACTCACTTGCGATAGTCGCTTTATGGGACTGGTTAAAATCTCGGAAGTGGACTTGATCATCAATGACACCGGGCAGGAGAATCAATCCATTCCCGTCATATTCATCGATCCCCGCTTTTTTATCAGGAGAACTTCCCAGTGCCTGGATACGTCCCTTTTCAATATAGACGTCCCCTTCTCCGCATTCATCAGGATCCGCATTGGTCCAGCGCACATTTTTCAGGACAAAGGTGTCACTCATCGTTTATCCATCAATCAAGACTTGACCCGTCATCGCTTCCGGAACCGGTAATTCCATCAGTTGTAATATCGTTGGGGCAATGTCGCCAAGGCACCCAGAGGATCGGAGGCTAAGGTTTTCCTTCCCTTTGCCATAAATCACCAGCTCGACGGGATTGAGTGTGTGAGCGGTGTGCGGGCTCTTCGTCTCCGGCACCATGAGTTGATCTGAATTCCCATGATCGGCCGTTATCACCGCAATCGCACCTGTCTGGTCAATCGCTGAGAGTAAATCACCGAGACATTCGTCTACCACTTCACATGCCTTCACCGCCGCATCCAGAACGCCTGTATGGCCCACCATGTCTGGATTGGCAAAGTTGACGACGATCAAATCATACTTCTTACTCTCAATCGCCTTTAAGGTCGCATCTCGAATCCCATATGCACTCATTTCAGGTTTTTGATCATAGGTGGAAACGTCTTTGGGACTCTGGATCATTTCCCGATCTTCTAGATCAAAAGGCTCCTCACGGTAATCATTGAAAAAGAATGTCACATGAGGAAATTTTTCTGTTTCCGCGCAGCGGAATTGAGAGAGTCCCTCACCGGCAACATAAGACCCGAGAATGTCATCCATCTTCGGAGGTTTTAAAAAGAGAACATTCGGGCATAGCCCCTTCTGGTACTCGGTCATGGTGACAAAAAACGTATCCAGCTGGTTTCCACGATCAAACCCATCAAAGTCCTCTTCAATAAAGACGCGAGTCAATTCACGAGGACGGTCTCCTCTGAAGTTGAAGAAAATAACCGCATCTCCGTCTGCAATGGTGGCAATGGGTGCTCCCGCATCATCAACGATGGAGGTGGGAACGACAAACTCATCGCCTTTGCGGTTCTCGTCTAGCGGCTGATTATAATAGGCCTGCACCGCTTCTGCTGCGGAGCCCGCTGTTCTGTCTTTAGAGCGACCGGTGAGACAATCATACGCTTTCTGCACACGTTCCCATCTTAGATCGCGATCCATGGCCCAGAACCTTCCTGAAACAGAGGCAATTTTACCTAATCCAATTTTTTCACATTCAGCTTCCAACTGTTCGATATAGCCGAGACCACTTGTGGGTGCGGTGTCCCTTCCATCTGTAAAGGCGTGGATAAAAACTCTCTCTAATCCAGCAGACTTGCACTCACGCAAGAGTCCATAGAGGTGCTCCAACATGGCATGGACACCTGCGTCTGAAACTAGGCCAATCAGGTGAAGACTTCCCCCTTCCTTCTCCTTAGCCATCGCCGTTTTCAAGACTTCAATCTCTTTCACACGATCCAGAGAAAACGCTTTATTGATCCTGACAATCTCCTGATCGACGATTCGACCTGCACCGATATTCTGGTGGCCAACCTCGCTGTTGCCCATGACCCCCTCTGGTAATCCCACATCCAGACCACAAGCATTCAATTCGGTTCGTGGCCATTGTGCAGTCAGACCGTCCGATACCGGAGTCTTGGCAATTTTGACGGCGTTACAAAAATCGAGGGATGCATCGTGATTCTCACCCCATCCATCGCGGATAATTAAAACAACAGGTTTGACGTCCATCATGGTATCTTAGCTACGGGCCAAAGTGCAGACAAGTTATCTATTCAGAAGCTCTAATAGATGGCCTAGCTTCCATCTGGATGGTAAATTTTCGTATGCAGGAATTTCTAGAATTCGCACATGATCTCGTTACGTGCCCGGGCCAGATGATCCGAGATCGCTTTCTCAAGCGTGACTGGGATGTCTCACTGAAAGATGATCGCAGTGTCGTGACCGAGGTAGATCGCCAGGCTGAAGAGATGATTCGCTCTCAGATCAAAAAGCGCTACCCGGACCATGGAATCATTGCTGAAGAGTTCGGGAATGAAAATGAAGAAGCAGAATTTGTCTGGGTCATCGATCCGATTGACGGAACCATCTCTTTTATCTCGGGGGTCCCGTTATTCGGGACGTTGGTCGGGCTGCTTCATCAAGGCAAACCGGTCGTGGGATCGATCTACCAGCCTGTTCTCGATCTCTGCTGCTTAGGTGATAATCATTCCACCACGTTAAACGGGACACCTACTTCAGTGCGTCAGCGTCCACTTGCTGAGTCAACCTTGCTCATCACAGATCCGCTACTCGTTCCTCAATATCAAGATCAGGAAGGATATAATGCATTGTGTAATGAAGTCTCTCAGATGCGCACCTGGGGAGACTGTTACGGCTACCTGATGATCGCGTCTGGACAGGCCGATCTCATGCTCGACCCCATCGTCAATCCCTGGGACATCCTACCGATCATTCCGATTATTCGAGGTGCGGGCGGAAGGATTACCGCTTGGGACGGAGGAGAGCCTGACTCACCGACATCTGCAGTCGCAGGATCAAGCGATATTCATACCCAAGCGATCTCTCTACTCAATCGCTAGAGGTAGCTGCATGAAAATAGGCGGATTAATCGTCTAGGAAGCCGGTCAAGGGGCTGGTGGCTGAGGCAAATTGATGCTGATCCGGTAAGCCGATTTCGTAAGCTTCTCTTCCAGCTTCAACCGCTTTCGCAAACGCAAGTGCCATTGCTTCCGGATCTGGCGCAATCGCGATTGCGGTATTGACCAGAACAGCATCCGCTCCAATTTCCATCGCAGCCGCAGCATGAGATGGAACTCCAAGTCCTGCGTCCACGACTACTGGCACCGTCGCCTGCTCAATAATGATCTCAATCTGTGAACGTGTCTCCAGCCCTCGGTTCGACCCGATGGGGGCGCCTAATGGCATCACTGCCGCTGCGCCGGCCTCTTCAAGCCGCTTCGCCAAGACAGGATCGGCATTCATGTATGGCAGAATAACAAATCCTTCTTTGGCGAGAATTTCTGTCGCTTTCAATGTCTCGATGGGATCCGGAAGGAGGTAACGAGGATCAGGATGGATTTCGAGTTTAATCCATTTGGGCAGTCCGGTTGACGCAGCGAGGCGGGCCAGACGGACCGCTTCATCCGCATTCATAGCTCCTGATGTATTCGGCACCAACAGATATTGATCTCGATCAACATAATCCAATATGTCAGCCGAAGGGTCCCCCTGACCTGTAAGATCTGCACGCCGCAGCGCCACCGTTACCAGCTCAGTTCGACTGGTGGCCAGAGTATCACGCATCCCCTCTGGAGAGGAAAACTTACCTGTTCCGATAAATAAACGGGATTGAAAGGTACGACCTCCTAATTCTAGAGGCTTCGTTTGTCTTGATGGCATTCGCTGACTATAGAACTGATTTCAGTTCCGAAAAGACTGGAGAACTCACCTTGGATAAATTGTCGAAGACCGTTTGAAGTGAGCGATAGAATTTCATCTCTTTCTTCTTGGGCTTAACCCGAGTCGAAGGATCTGTCTTCACCCAGGCATCAGTCAAATGTTGAATCCGGATATTCTCGCCCTGGCTACGACGCCAACACCAGGCAGCCTGTATCGCCGCTCCAAACGCTGCCCCCTCATTATTCTTCAGGCAGACCACTTCAGAATCAAAAACATTGGCAAAAATTTCACGCCAGACAGGATTATTAGCACCACCTCCGGTCAGGCGGATTTCTTTAGGACGGATACCCATATCACGCATCCGCTCCAGGCCATAATTTAAGCCCATCGCCGTACCTTCCATCGCTGCTCGAGCCATGGAAGCTGAATTCATATTCTCAGTGGTAAGACCAAAATAAACCGCTTTCCCGTCGGGAAGGTTTGGAACTCGTTCCCCTTGGAGATAAGGGAGCATGATCAGGCCACCCGATCCTGGAGGAACCGACCCGGACAGTTTCGTCAATTGCTCATTATTGAGTTTGAAGAGTGACTTGACCGATTCAGTGGTGACGGTCCCATTCATGGTGCAGATCAGAGGGAGCCAGGCACCTGTGCTGTCGCAGAAGGCTGCGACCTCACCCAGATCATCAATGACAGGACGTGAGGAATAGGCATACAGTGTAGCGGATGTGCCTAAGCTGGCAGTAACCACTCCGGGTCTGGTATTCCCGGTTCCGATAGCAGACATCATATTGTCTCCCCCACCGGCTGAAACAATCGTTTCAGGATCTAATCCGAGGCGCTTAGCCAGCATCGGTGCGACCCGCCCATGTGGTAAGTGCGCATCTTGAATCTGAGGTAGTTTATCCTGAAGCTTAGAATCGATCGCCTGGATGGCCGGGCTACACCAATTTCTTGTCTTGGTGTCAAAAAGACCGGTGCCAGACGCATCCCCTGCTTCCATCGCCATTTGGCCAGTCAGATGATAATTGAGATAATCATGAGGAAGGAGGATATGCGCGGTCGCTTGATAATTTTTAGGTTCTTTTTCCTTTAACCAAAGAATTTTTGAGGCGGTAAATCCAGCGGGGATGCCATTCCCCATGAGTTGGATTACTTTTTCCAGTCCGCCAAGCTTACGGACCAGCGCATCTGCCTGACTGGATGTCGAAGTGTCACACCAGAGCTTAGCAGCGCGCACCACTTTTCCATCTCGATCGAGTGCCACTAATCCATGCTGCTGGCCGGAAATGCCGATCGCCTTAACGGCCGATGCTTTCACCTTAGTGGAAGCCAGAATGGATTTG
>JBCBYL010000190.1:0-3062 GCA_039815855.1 Verrucomicrobiota bacterium | reverse complement strand
GAAATGATCGATGTCTTTAAATCAGCAATTGAAGCAATGGGAGGATCTGTTACCGGCAATCAAAGAGTCGAGTTCGAAAGAAAGGCCGAGGTAATATCCGGTATCGAGTTTTCCGGCGACACGCTCGAATGGCTTCGATCCGACTCTTTGATTGCCGGTAACAGATCCTCCCATTGCTTCAATTGCTGATTTAAAGACATCGATCATTTCGTCGACGCCTTCTTCTTTACCTTGAATATTGAGGATGTAAGTAGCTTCGTAGTTTTTATTCATGTGATTTTTGGATTGCTGAATTCAGCGGCTTTTTCAAACCCGCTTTCATGAATGAGGCGGACTGTTGCGGTGGCCCGCTCAATCATTTGTTCAACTTGGGGTTGTTCTTCTTTATTAAAACGATCTAGCACAAAATGGGATAAGGATGACGAACTGAATGGGGACCCGACGCCTGCTCTTAATCGCGGATACTGATCCGTCTGCAAGCCATTCTCGATCGACTTCAGGCCATTATGGCCACCTGGAGATCCTGACCGTCTAAGCCTTAATTGTCCTAGATTCAGGTGGATGTCATCGACGATGATGAGAACGTCTTCAGGATCAATCTTATACCACTTGAGGGTTGCTTGAACCACCTGACCTGAACGGTTCATGTAAGATTCAGGCTTAATCAGACGGGCTCCATTGGCAAGTTTGACCTCAGATGCATTAGCAAAGGTAGTTTTTTTCCAATGCTGTCCATCATGGTGGGCCATATGATCGAGGACCAGAAATCCTATATTATGTCTTGTGCTGTGATATTGAGCGCCAGGGTTGCCTAGCCCGAATATCAGGCGTGCATGTGCTGGCAAGGTGCTTTCCTTTCGTTAAATCGTTACTCATGGAACCGGGTTACGCTGCTGAATCCTCTTCGGCAACTGGGGATTCCTCTTCGACACTATCTGTAGGTGCGGTGGAAACCCGAGGCGGGTGAATCATAAATACGGTGACATCGGGTGGATTGAGCGCAGTCACGCCATTTGGAAGGGCAATGTCTGAGACATGAATCGCCTGCTCCAGGTCAAGATGACTGACGTCTACTTCAATCTCTGAAGGGAGATCCGCAGGGAAGCACTCGATATGGAGTTCGCGGACGAGGTGATCCATGACCCCGCCTTTGTTCTTCACGCCTGTGGCCGTGCCGAGTTCCACCAGAGGGACGTGAGCCTGAATTTTCTGATCATTCCGGACTTCATGAAAATCAATATGGAGGACGGTATCTTTAATCGGGTGGTGCTGGACACTCTGAATCAGTGCCAGGTGTGATTTGCTTCCTTCGTCTTCAATGGTGAGGTCAACCAGAGCATTTTCTGAGGAGGATGACTGAATTGCTTCAATGAATTCCTTGGTATTGACTTCCAGTGTCTGAGGATCTCCGGCTCCATAGAGGATGGCTGGGATCTGCCCATCGCGTCTCAGACGTGATGAGGCACTGCTACCGATTTGGTCGCGTTTACTTGCTTTCAGCTTAAGGTGTTCGGACATAAAATTTTCCTGCGTTTCTTTAACGTTTATTTCTACTAGGGCCCTAAAAAAGGACCGGTAAGTGAGCAGGAAATGCTTGATCCGGTCAATTCTTTTTTCTTATAAAAAATGTACCCATCACAATTGCGATCGAGTTTATTTTTGCGCATCCGTTTTCTTAGTCCATATAAAGAAGATAGAGATTGATAGATCATCGATCATCTAACATTCTTTTAGAGCGTACTGAAACTGTTTTGTCGCCGAGAATAACCGGATGCTTTTCGGGGACGCGAAAGAGACGGTCCAGTCACTGGTTTCTGAATTTAAGAGCAATTGATTGCTCTGTCCGATTAAAAAGACCTTTCCCCAGTGCAAGACCGCACATAGTATCGGCGGTCACGCATGAATCGATTTAAAGGCTTAAACGCAGTTCTCTGGGGTAATTCGGTCGCATTCTCATGGATGTGGGGTCTGGGCCTCTTCTTTTCTGTCCAGATGACCTTTCAATTTGGTCTCGCCGGCCTCCTCGGATTCGCCATCCCGAATGGGTTGGGTCTGGTTCTCTTTGGCTGGTTGACGCAGTACGTTGCGGATCGCAATGAGTCTCCCGACTCGTTGTGGCACTTTTTCATGAAATGGTCGAAACCCTTTCGACTTATTTTTTATCTCTATCAGGTGCTGGCCATTACTCTGACCGTCTTTGCCATCCTCAGCTATCTCTTTCTCCCCTTAGACCTTCATCCGGATAAATTTTACTGGCTCTTCCTGCCGCTCACCGCATTGATCGTCATTGCCGCTGGTTGTTTGTTTGGGGAAGAGTTCGACATTAAGACGATTAAGTACAGCCATTTGGTGCAGATGCTCCTCGCCTTAGGCTGTATCATAACGCTCATCCTCTATTTAAATCCCTTTGAGGGTTGGGCCTCTTACACGCTCGAGGTCCAGGAAGAGGATTCTGGAATTTTTCCGGGCTACATGATCCCGATTTCGATCGGGCTTCTTTTAGGCCCCTGGTTGGATTTGCAGCAATGGCAGAGGGCGATTCAAGCGCACAAAGAGGGCGCATCCGTGCGTCAGACCTTCCTCTGGGGGGGGATTCAATTCTTCCTGATGCTTCTTTTCCATGGAGGCCTGACCTATTTTGTTCTCAGCACCAGCTATGATTTTATCCCTACTTCAGGGATTGATGAGTTGCCTTATGCGCATCACATCATTGTTGAATACATGAATGAGGTCATCAGTGAGGACTCCTACCTCATCCCGCTGGCCTACTATTTCTTTTTGGGAATCTGCATCCTCACTACCCTCGATAGTGGATATATCGCCTTGCGCTGGTATCTAACGGAGCAAATAAAGCACAGTAACAATACTCTCTTTTCGCTCGTTCCTCAGCAGATCTTCACCTCGCCGATTCCAACGTTTATTTTTGCCGCTGGTTTCTCCATCTTTGGCGTCGCCTTTGGCCTGGAGCTGGAGAAACCAGCGGCAAAAATAAACGTTGGAATCGGCGAGGTGAAGATCTGCTGAGGAACGAGCGAAAAGAGAGTATTGTTACTGTGCTTTAT
>JBCBYL010000243.1:0-1641 GCA_039815855.1 Verrucomicrobiota bacterium | reverse complement strand
GGCAATAGGTCAGAAAGAAGGCATGGCCTGGCTGGCCTTTTGGATTGCACCCGTCTTTTTCCTCATTTTTCTCGTCTCTTCATTGGCGAGTGCACAACGCTTTCTCGATGGACTGACCACGTTTCATTTCGGATTTCTCCTCTGATGCGAACCCGCTCTTCTTGGATATTTTTTCCCAGGACGTCCAGATCATCATCTTCTACTGATTTTATTATTTTCCATACTGGCCGGAACCATGTTGAAGCAAGTTGGTTATTGGCCTATCTGGGCTGGCGTCTGGGCTGGACTTGCTGCCTGGGTCAGTGTTGAAGCGGTGATTTACACCATTCCAGCCTTCCTCTTTTTTAGTTTGAAATGGATAGGGAATGATCAACTCATCGCCCGTCAAGCGGCACAGTTTTCTCTCTCCTGGCTCTTGGTTTCACTCTTTGCGGTCACTCTAGAAACCCCCTCCCAGCTCTTAGACTCGACCATGACCGATCGACTCTCAGGCATGCACCTGCTTGCTCAGTTTCTCTGTTTACTGGTCTGGATGGTTCTTCATCAGATCGGACAACGTTGTCAGGCAAAGGCCATTCTTAGAACGATCACTCTTTCGATATTAGGAATCACGTCTCTGACCATACTCTATTATGCCTGTCCTCTGCTTTTTCAGGGACCTTATGGAGGAGTTGATGAAGAGCTAAAAACGTATTGGCTCGGACAGGTAGCTGAAGTGCAGCCTCTGGGTCATGATTTTTTCAGTTCCCTGAAAAAATCCATCGTCTGGGTATTCCCGTTATACTTGGGTATCGGCTACACGCTGTCCAAGTTCACACACTGGAAAAAATGGTTTCGACAAGATCAGGTCCAACTACTCGGGATTTACCTTCTCTTCATGACACCGCTGAGTTTTATGCAAATCCGTTGGTCCGTTTACAGTGAATTTCTCTGGTCCGTTCCTGCTGCGATCGCACTCTCAGAGGCCCTCACCTATATCAAGACATCCATCAAACCACCTTGGAAGAGACTAGCGCGTATTAGCACGATTCTCTTCTTTTGTGGCGGTGGCCTCATCATTTTCCTCGTCATGAATTTGATCGAAGCAAAGCCAGATTCCACAGAAAACGACAACCCTTCGGAATCCATGTCGAACAGCCGGCCTCAAGACCTTTGTCAGTTTCTTACCAACACGTCCGCTTCTCCCAAAACGATCCTGGCACGGCTTGAATTGGGGCCGGAAATTCTCTATCGCACGCATCATCGAGTCATCGCCACTCCCTATCACCGGAATGCCGAGGGTGTCCTTTTTCTGAGAGAAACCATGATTTCAGAAGATTTTGAGGACACGCGCGAATCACTTTCCTCTCGTGGGGTAGACTGGATCGTTTTGCAACCCTCTTCGAAGGAGCATGTGCTTTACCGTGGACATGATCCAGAGAAATCGTTCTACCAGGCTCTCAAAGATGACTTGCCCCCAGATTGGTTAGCCCCTGTTCAGCTACCTGAAGATTTGCAAGGCCAATACAAACTTTACCAAGTCTCAGTTCCTCCAAAAAACTCACCCTGAGACAGCAGTCTGGCTCGCTTTACCAAACGCTTCAATGTCTCTGGATGCTTCCAATTGCTGGACGATCTCTGCTAACTCACTGAGATGAAATT
>JBCBYL010000167.1:0-4214 GCA_039815855.1 Verrucomicrobiota bacterium | reverse complement strand
TCTCAGACGCCCGGAAACTCTGTCCTGACATCCAGTTCGTAGAAGCCCGGCATCATAAATACGTGGAACGCCATCACCAACTGGTTGGCTTAGTTGAAACCTGTATTCACGTTGATGACGTCCTCTCCATCGATGAAATGGTTTGTGAGTTACCGCTCAATTGGTCGGCTCCGGATCAAGCCCGTCGCATCGCTAAAAAAATCAAGGAAACCATAGCCCGTGAGGCGGGACCGTACTTGCGCTGCTCGATCGGTCTTGCCCCTAATACCTTTCTCGCCAAGACCGCTTCTGATTTAGAGAAGCCAGATGGACTGGTCACCATCGATCTACCTGATCTGCCTGATTGCCTTCACCAGCTAGAGCTCTCCGACCTCTGTGGAGTAGGCCGACAGATGGAATCCCGCCTGCGCGAGAACCATATCGAGACCGTGGCTGAACTGTGTTCCGCTTCCAAAAGGGACTTGCGCCGGGTCTGGGGAGGAGTGGAAGGAGAAAGAATGTACGATCGGCTGCGCGGTGAAGAAATCCCCCTCCCGGAAACGCGCAAGACTACCGTCGGACATTCCCATGTTCTTCCTCCTCAGGAGCGGACTCCAGAATTAGGATATGCCGTCCTGAATCGCCTCACGCAGAAAGCTGCAATGAGGTTAAGAAACATGGGGTATTTCGCTGGAGGAATGCAGATCAAGATTGGCTACTTCGATCAGGTCAAATGGAGTGATGATATGAACTTCCTTGAAACACAAGACACGCTTGAGTTCATTCGTGTTCTGGACCTCCTCTGGCAACGCAATCCCTACCGCCAACGCAAACCCCTTAAAGTTTCAGTCGCTCTCTATCATCTCATTCATGAAACCAACCGCACCCTGCCCCTTTTCCCCCAGGATAACCGGCGCAAAGACCTCAACCGGCTCATGGATAATCTCAACACTCAGTTCGGCAAAAACACCCTCTACTACGGCGGTGCCTACGGCGTCCTCAAATCCGCCCCCATGCGCATCGCCTTCCATCATATCCCTGATCTCGATACCGAGTCGGATGAATAGGCTCCTTTGTTTTCTAATTGATCATTAGATAGAAAAAACCCGCCCTGATAAATCAGGACGGGTTCTTTTTTTAGAACTTTGTTGAGTGCCTTATTTGTTGTTCTCAGCAGGCTTGCAGCAATCGCCGCATTCTGCCTGACAACATTTCACGCACTTTTCCTTACAACAGGTGACACACTCTTTTGTTCCCTCTGCAAAAGCAGCAGAAGTAATCAAAAAAGCGGCGACACCGATCATCGTTAATAAATGTTTCATGTTTTCCTTTCGGTTTCAGTTCGATTGTTTTTCCTTACACAGAGATCAAACTGAAAGCCCGCGGTGGCGGAGAGGGTGGAGTAAAAGAAATTTCCGAAAAATGAAGAGGCTCTTCAGTGGTTGCGGACGCACTGAACACCACTGGTAGAGAAAGAGGTTGTTGGGCAAAGAGAAACGGCATCTGAACGCTAATCACGCTGTCTGCACAACCACAGGGGAAATCCATTCCACAACTCTGCTCGCCAGATCCATCCTGAGCTGAGGAATCCATACAGCAGCGGTCCTGCTCCTCATGCACTTCCATCGCGATTACCGGCTCAAAGAGGGCAAAGACGCTGAACAGTCCGATTAACCACCATTTCATATTTATCAATCTAGCAGAAGAAACAGTGAATGGACACAAAAAAGCCCCCGCCATCAGGCGGGGGCTTTTTGAATGTTCGATTGGACGATGATGTCCACGCCGAGCGTGATTACATCATTCCACCCATACCGCCCATGCCACCCATATCAGGGGCACCGCCGGCTGGCTTATCGTCCTCAGGAAGTTCGGTCACAATCGCTTCGGTGGTCAGGAGCAGACCAGCAATCGATGCCGCATTTTGTAGAGCGGAACGAGTCACCTTGGTCGGATCCACGACACCAGCTACGAGGAGGTCTTCGACCTTTCCTGCAGCGACGTTGTATCCGTTTGAGCCTTTTGCCGTCTTCACTTCCTGGACAACGATGGATCCTTCGACACCAGCATTGTCAGCAAGAGTGCGCAGTGGCTGTTCAACCGCACGGCGGATAATATCAACACCGATTGCTTGATCACCTTCAGCTTCAACCTTATCAAGCGCTTTTTGAGCACGAAGAAGAGCGGTTCCTCCACCGGGGACAATTCCTTCTTCAACGGCCGCACGAGTTGCATGCAGAGCATCTTCAACACGTGCTTTCTTTTCTTTCATTTCAGTCTCAGTTGCCGCGCCGACGTTAATCACAGCGACACCACCAGCTAATTTCGCTAAACGCTCTTGGAGCTTTTCACGATCATAGTCGGAGGTGGTTTCTTCGATCGCACGGCGAATTTGCTCAACACGTCCTTTGATGTCAGATGACTTACCAGCACCTTCAATGATGGTGGTGTTGTCTTTATCGACACGGATGCTCTTCGCAGATCCGAGGTCAGAGATGTCAATGTTCTCAAGTTTGATACCGAGGTCTTCACTGATCAGTTTTCCGCCAGTGAGGACAGCAATGTCTTCGAGCATCGCTTTACGGCGATCACCGAATCCAGGTGCCTTGACCGCACAAACTTGGAGGGTTCCGCGGAGCTTATTGACCACCAGAGTGGCAAGCGCTTCGCCTTCGACATCTTCAGCAATGATCAGGAGCGGCTTGCTGTTCTTAGCCACTTGCTCGAGCACTGGGAGAAGATCCTTCATGTTGGAGATCTTCTTCTCGAAGATGAGGATGTAAGGAGTATCCAAAGCGACTTCCTGTGAATCAGGATTAGTCACGAAGTAAGGTGAAAGATATCCCTTATCGAATTGCATCCCCTCAACGACTTCAAGAGTCGTCTCAATGGATTTCGCTTCTTCGACCGTAACCGTTCCGTCTTTTCCGACTGCGTCGAGCGCATCGGCGATCATTTCACCGACAGTACCGTCCCAGTTTGCAGAAACGGTAGCGACCTGTTGGATTTCGTTCTTCTCTTTGACCTTCTTTGAGATCTTTTGCAGTTCAGCAACGATTGCTTCAACAGCAATATCGATACCGCGTTTTAAATCGGTAGGATTCGCACCGGAAGTAACACTTTTCAGACCTGCACGGTAAACGGCTTCAGCCAATACGGTTGCAGTCGTGGTTCCGTCACCGGCTACATCGCTGGTCTTGCTGGCGACTTCACGCACCAACTGAGCACCGATGTTTTCGTACGGATCTTCCAGTTCGATTTCTTTTGCTACGGTCACACCATCTTTGGTGATAGTTGGTGATCCGAATTTCTTGTCTAAAACCACGTTACGTCCGGAAGGACCCATGGTTGCTTTAACCGCTTTAGCCAGTTTTTCAACTCCTTGGAGTAGAGCCTGACGTGCGGATTCATCAAATTTGAGCTGTTTAGCTGCCATAATTTGCGTTCTCCTTTCTTGTTTGGGTGAACGTTGTTTAGCTGGTCACACCGAGGATATCATCCTCGCGCATGATGAGATACTTGCCGCCGTCAATAGTGACTTCGGTGCCGCCATATTTCGAGAATAGGACGGTATCTCCTTTTTTCACTTCAAAGGCAATCACTTCGCCCTGGTCATCTTTTTTACCAGTTCCCAGTGCTACGATTTTACCTTCTTGTGGTTTCTCTTTTGCCGTGTCAGGAATGATAATTCCTCCTGACTTGGTTTCTTTTTCTTCGATGGGTTCGACCAAGACTCGGTCGCCCATAGGCTTGAACTTAATGTCTGCCATTGTTGGTTGTCCTCCTTTTCAGGTTTAGGTTAATTAAGGTGTAAGAGGTAAACTTACTTTTTCTCGTTTTTGTCTACTTCTTCAAAATCTGCATCAATGACGTCAGCATCCGCTTTTTTCGGCTCTGCATCTGAAGCGGATGGATCTGGCCCCGCTTCCGCGCCGCTGCTTTCCACATTTTCTGCGGCTTGTTGATAAAGCTCCTGAGAGACCGTTGCCATGAGCGTGCTTAACGCTTCCTGAGATGACTTCATCTTCTCCGTATCATCCGCTTCGATTGCCTCGCGGACTTCTTTGACACTTGCCTCAATCTTGGTCTTATTCTCATCAGAGATTTTATCACCATTATCGGTGACGAGTTTCTCCGCCTGGTAAGCAAGATTGTCTGCGTTGTTACGGGTTTCGACCTTCTCCTTCGCATTTTTATCTTCTCCATCTCTGGATCCAGCAATCTCGACTCAGATG
>JBCBYL010000106.1:0-8249 GCA_039815855.1 Verrucomicrobiota bacterium | reverse complement strand
TCAGATGATTCATAAGGTAAGTTGCCGACGTAGAGTCTGGTTGAAGTGACTTCAGGCATTTTTTCCTCTTTGACCTTAGGCGTGCCATTACGGCTTTTCTGGCCTTCGTTTGAACGGCGTCCTTTAGGCTTCGAGGGTTGACTGGAACCTCCAAAGAACTTGCTGAAAAAAGCAAGGATGGGATTCTGTTTTTTCGTGGGGCGATTGTTATTACGGCGTCTGCCACGGTTACGTGACTGACCATTGCGTCCACCTCGGCGTCCGCGGGGACGTGATCGCGTCGAGCGATTTTCACTCATAATCTTTTTTTCTCCTGGCCGGGAGTTGGTTGATGCGTAATGAGTCGATTTGACTCAGCGGTCGAGATTCAGCATTGCAGAGCTGGAGATACTGCCTTCAAGCAGGGCACGAACAGCAAATATCTTTAGCTAATCTCCATAGGGTCATAATCATTCTGCAAATAAAGAGTTTCTAGAAACCTGAATCGAGAGCGTTGCATTTTTCCAACTTGTTTATTTTCAATCTGTTAGTATGGCTGGAGAGGTATCGGGAAGAATCAGCATGTTCCTGGCTCACTCCAGCATTGAGGAACTGCTTTCCGGCATTTTCTTCCGTAAGTAGTAGAAGGTATGTGACCTTTTTATGGCTTGCAACTTAAAAAGGCAGAAATCAGCTCCCTCTGACAAAGGGGGGAAGCGGACATCCGAGCGTATCTGCCAGTGCCCGGAGGATTTCGGCTTCCTGATAGCTGACTATTTCATTGGCATAAACGACACTAGAGGCAGCAAAAAGAACGTTCTTTTTCAATGAGGGTGACAGTCCTGCCAAATCATTGAGAGATTGGTCAAAGACGTCCAGCTGGCATTCCTCATAGGGGAGGAGTTGGAAATCATACTGATGGAGGTTTAATTGCTGTGTCCCGCTATGAAAAGCAGCGTTGGCTTCCTCCATGGTTTCTGCTTCCTGATAGGCAAGGAGGGAGAGAACAGCATTGATCTGGGGAGCTACCTCCCGAAGGTTGCGGAATTTAGGCAATGGAGGTGGTTGCTTCTCAAACTGAGGGTTCAGGTGCCTGGAGAGTACTTTGCTCAAACAGTATTCAAAGAGGTGGATTTGCTGGTCGGCTTCAATCAATGCGGTCACGTTGGACTGAAACATGTCATATTGCGATGGGGTGAGATCACGTAGCGCCGGGATCGCGATATCAACTGCGGGCAGTCTGAATTCGACCGAGATTTCGGAAACGAGGTCTAGTAACTTAAGGGTCTCATGAAAAACCTGAGGGTCAGCTTTTTCCCTGAGTCTGTCGAGTTGCTGCTGTCGAGTGGGATTCTCCAAATCGATTAACAACGCATAAATGAGAGCTCTGGCGCCAAACAGTTCATGAGCTGCCTCATAGAGTTGATCAGGCAATTGATTCGTCAGGTCTTCGGCATAGCGGACGTGGTGTTTGTCCGGGTTGCCAAGGGCATGCATGACCTGGCTGACCGCTGCTAATTCAATAATGGATTGCGCACGCTCCTGTCTTTGCTCATGCGTCATCTTTCTTTTCATCTCTTCTCGAGCGGTCACTTCTTCCTGCTCTTCTTTCGGGAAATGTACTTTTGGGAATTGGCCATTAAAGTAAGGGTCGATACGGGCAATCCGGTCCTCTAAAGGAGGATGAGTTGCGAGCGAGCTGAACCACTGGGCTGAAAGTCCGTTAGCAAAGAAGAAGTGACTCGCTTGCCCACTAGCTGGGGTTTCGAGCTTTGAGCCAAAGACAAGACCTCCAATTTTTTGCAGAGCACCGCTGAGTCCTTCAGGATTACGTGTGTATTGAACGGCAGCTGAATCTGCTAAGAATTCTCTCTGACGTGAAATCGCACTTTTAATCAGTTTAGCACATAGCCCTCCTACGGAACCAATCACACAGAGGATCGCGCCAACAGCGAGGACGACGATAACGAGCTGAATCGGGAAGCTGTCTCGTTTACGTCCTCCGCCTGAGTAGAATATGACGCGGAACGGCATCTGAAAGAGGGTGCTTCCTGCTTCTGCCAGAAAGAGGATTCCATAGGTGAGGGAGGCAAGACGCATATTGAGTTTCATGTCCCCATGCAGAATGTGAGAAAACTCATGCCCGATGACACCTTGAAGTTCATCTCGACTTAATACTTTCATGCAACCTTTCGTGACTCCAATGGTCGCGTCTTCTATGGAGTTTCCGGCGGCAAAGGCATTAATGCTTTTTTCATTCTCGAGGAGATAAATCGAGGGGACTGCGGTGCCGGAAGCAATCGCCATTTCTTCGACGACGTTTTGCAGGCGTTTTTCATCCGGGTCGGACGTAGCTGGTGAGACTTTGCGACCGCCAAGAAGGGTTGCTACCGATTCTCCCCCTTCTGCCATTTGAAACGTCTTGATGCTCGTCCCGATGAAAATAGTGAATGCCGTACCTATTCCGACAGTGAGAAATAACTCAGGATCCAGCCATCCTAGCTCATCGTGGAGCGGTAAGAGTAGATCAAGAACGGGATCCCATTCTGAACGATAACGAGGTGATTCTCCATAGTCAGCAAATGCAAATAGAAGATGAAAAAGACCGACTGCTGCGCAGTACATCGCCAGAAAGACAGCGAAGATGGAAAGACAAAAATAAACGACGAGTTGACGGGTATTTTTCCTCGCCAGTTCCTGATGCTCGAAGAAATCCATGACGGACTCTCAGGCGGTTAGGGCCCTAGGTAAAAGAGACCTGAGGAGCCTGACGTTCCTCGTCGTTGTCGACTTCAAAGAGTTGAGCAAGGGTGAAATTGAAAATGTTGGCCACGAGATTATTGGGAAAGGTTTCGCGAGCGGTGTTGTAAACCATGACAGAATCATTGTAAGCCTGACGGGCGAAGGCCACTTTGTTTTCAGTGGATGTCAGCTCTTCCGTGAGTTGCATCATATTCTGGTTTGCCTTTAAGTCCGGATACGCTTCCATGACCGCATAAAAGCGCCCTAAAGCACCGGTGAGTGCAGACTCAGCTCCCATGACACCTTTGATTGCATCTGCACTACCAGGATCAGAAGCAGCGGCCTGGTTGGCTGAGGAAGCTTGGTTTCTGGCTGAAATCACGTCTTCGAGAGTTTCTTTCTCATGGCTGAGGTAACCCTTGGCGGTTTCCACTAAGTTGGGGATAAGGTCATAACGACGCTTCAACTGAACATCAATTTGTGCGTAAGCATTCTTAAAGCGATTTCGCAGCGTAACGAGGCGATTATAGACGCCGATTCCGAAAACAACAATGAGAGCGGCAATCAGGAGGGCGATGCCCAGCAGAATAAGCAGAATGATAGTAATAGAACCTAGCGTCATAATCAACTGCCCTAGGCTGCCGATTTAGACTCAGTTTTGCAAGGTGATTTGAGTGCTTTTTGGATGGCTTCTTTCATGAATTCGCGGTCATCCCGAGCTGGACCTGAGCCTCTTAGCGGGAAAGCGTTTTGCGAGCAGAGGCGGTGGTTTATATCCTGAAGACAGGTGTTGGGGGTCTGTTGATATTGTTCCAGCCTTGCCAGAATGGCTTGCTGGTGATGGGGCTGCTGCATTTTTGCCAATAGAATGAAATCATTTTTATCAGATAGGAGATAGAGTCCGGGGCATTCCGCAGACCGCCTTTCCAGATCAGCAGCAATTTCATTCATCTTCTCAGACATGGGTCTAAGGTATCATCTGCCCTTGGTTGAGCAACGTGCGATTCCATAGAAATGGATTGGGTGATTGCAGGATTTAGAAAATTACGTACCTTAAAAATGTGAACTTTCTCGGGATACCGGAGCGGATTAATAAAGCGCTTTATAAAAAAGACGTTTACCAACTGACCCGTAAGGATCTGGATCTGGCAAAAAAATGGACTCTCGCACTCATCCGAGATGGACACCCTCACTGGAATGAGACCCAGGTGAATAACTATTATGAGAAGCTCTCAAAAGTGCGAGTCGAGCTGATCGATCAATGGTCAGCGAAAAATGGTTGGAACGGAAATAGCTAACAAAGGAAACTATGACAAAGCGTATACTCAGTATTATTGCCCTGATTTTCTCCGGACTTTATTTAATTAATCCTACAGCGGGGGTTTTCGAAATCATTCCGGACAACATTCCAGGGTTAGGTAATCTCGATGAAGCAACTGCAGTCGCAATTTTTCTCTGGGCTCTGGCGATCATTCGCGGCAAAGCGATCAGTTTTGGTGGAGGGCCTGCTGAAAAGGAAGAAAAGCAGGCGGTGGAAGTTGATCCTCCTCAAGATGTGAAGGATGAGTAATCAGGGTGAAAGAAGGGAAGATCCAGGTCCTCGATTCACCGATTGCTCAAGTGGCTCTGACTACGTTGCGTCATCGAGAGAGCAACTCGATTCAATTTCGCTCTGCGATGGAGCAGCTGTCGCGATGTCTGGCTTTTTTGTCCGGCTCCTGGCGTCAAGCATCTGAGATTGCCGTTCCGACCCCGTTAGAAACGACGAAGGGGCTTCACTATGACCATCCCCTTTGCCTGGTGCCAGTGCTTCGGGCCGGATTAGGTTTAGTTTCTTCTTTTGAACTCTTTTATCCTGAAGCAGTGATTGGGCATGTCGGGTTAGCACGTGACGAGGCGACTCTGGAAGCGAAGACCTACCTGGACCGGTTGCCTCTTCATTTAGATGAGCATGAGGTCATGGTCCTGGACCCTATGTTAGCCACCGGACATAGTGCAGGGGCAGCGCTCGATTTAGTGAAAGCAAAGGGTGCTTCCCGGATTCTGTTTATATCGGCTTTAGCGGCACCGGAAGGGATTGAATACCTGCAGAAGGCTCATCCTGATGTGGACCTGATTACGGGTGTAATCGACAGGGAACTGAATGATTCCGGCTATATTTTGCCCGGCTTGGGCGATGCTGGTGACCGCCTTTTCGGCACCCTCTAAAAGCGGTTTCAATCATCCCCGGGTAGGTAAGGGGCTGTAACTCGAAGGCGCGCATCACGCGTGCAGCGAGAACTCAGTTGATTGATGAAACGCTTCTCTAATGATAATCCTGAAGGGCTTTGACATCGTAGCCTTGTTTATTTACTGAAGCGATTGCCTGTAAGGAAGCTTGTGCACCGCTAATGGTGGTGACGACGGGCAGCTTATGATAGAGGGCGGAGAGTCGGATCTTGATTTCATCCTCGCGAGCGACTGGGCCAGCCGGAGTATTGATGACCAGACAGAGCTCATCATTTTCGATGAGGTCGAGGACGTTAGGTCGACCTTCAGCGAGCTTAAGAAGGGGGTGAATCTTGAGACCGGCACCCTTCAAGAGCTTAGCGGTTCCACCCGTGCAATAGATCTCAAACCCAAGATCAATCAGGCCACGCCCAATTTCCAGTGCCTTTGGTTTATCGGCATCGCGGACACTGAGGAAGACTTTGCCGGATGAGGGTAGAGGAGCACTGACGGCCATCTGGGTTTTAGCAAAGGCAATGCCGAAGTCTTCACTGATGCCCATGACTTCTCCGGTGGATTTCATTTCAGGAGAAAGGAGGATGTCGACGCCTTTGAACTTCGCAAACGGGAAGACTGCTTCTTTGATGCAGTAATAGGGGGGGACTCGTTTTTCTGTAAAACCTAGGTCGTGCAGGTTTTCGCCAGCCATGATTCGAGAGGCGAGTTTAGCGAGAGGGACTCCAATCGCTTTACTGACAAAGGGGACTGTTCTCGATGCCCTTGGATTCACTTCGATGATAAAGAGTTCCTCATTCTTGACGGCATATTGAACATTCATCAACCCGCAGACTTTGAGTTCCTTTGCCATAGCAAAGGTTGCCTGCTCAATCTGGTTGATGACATTTTCTGAAAGTGAATAAGGGGGGATACTACATGCGCTATCCCCGGAATGAACGCCGGCCCGCTCAATGTGCTCCATGACGGCACCGATCACCACCGTTTCACCATCAGAGATACAGTCGACATCCACTTCGGTTGCGTCATCGAGAAACTGATCAATAAGAACGGGCTTATCGGGTGAAGCCTCCACTGACTCCCTCATGTAATGGAGAAGCTCCTTTTCATTATAGACAATTTGCATGGCTCGGCCGCCGAGAACGAATGACGGCCTGGTCAGTACCGGATATCCCACAGAATTTGCAGCCTGGATGGCCGTTTCCTCATCCATGGCAATGGCATTTTCGGGCTGACGCAAGTGAAGCTGCTGGAGCATTTCCTGAAAGCGTTTGCGATCCTCTGCACGATCGATGGCATCTACGGAAGTTCCGATAATGGGAGCACCCGATTCCGCTAACCGGTTGGCGAGGTTTAAAGGAGTCTGGCCTCCGAATTGAACAATGATGCCCTTGAGGGTGCCTTTGGCCTGCTCGGCTTCGACGATGTTTAAGACATCTTCATGAGTGAGAGGTTCG
The DNA here is from genome assembly GCA_039815855.1 of Verrucomicrobiota bacterium. Classification (GTDB taxonomy): domain Bacteria; phylum Verrucomicrobiota; class Verrucomicrobiia; order Methylacidiphilales; family JBCBYL01; genus JBCBYL01. The sequence goes on along the minus strand of JBCBYL010000106.1, from coordinate 1,848 downwards.
AAGAAAAGCTTGGTCGAAATGTCGTAGTCCGTGGAAACGGTTTCCGGGTTGGAATTGACCATAATGGTCTCGTAGCCCTGCTCTCTCAAGGCGAGGCTGGCGTGAACACAACAATAATCAAATTCGATGCCCTGACCGATCCGGTTCGGGCCACCGCCGAGGATCATTACTTTCTGAGCTTCGGATGGTTCGACCTCATTTTCACCTAAGTCGTAGGTTGAATAATAATAAGGAGTATAGGCCTCGAACTCAGCGGCACAGGTATCCACTAAGCGATAGCAGGGGGTGATACCTTGATCTTTTCTCCACTGCCTGAATGCCTGAATGCGTTCCTGAATCTGAGTGCTCTTAGGGGCTTCATTCGGGAGCATCAAATTGGCAATTTGCCGGTCACTAAAGCCGTATTGCTTTGCGGTCAAAATCGCGTGGCGGTCTTTTTCCTCAAGCGGCCACTGCAATGCTTCCACCGCATAGCTCATCTCCATGATTTGGGAAATCTGCTCCAGGAACCAATGGTCGATCTTAGTGAGATCGAAAATTTCATCCGTAGTAAATCCGCACTGGAAGGCATGAGTGAGCCACCAAAGGCGCTCGCAATTTGGGCGTCTGAGGTGGGATGCAATCTCGTCAGTCTTTTGGCGTGCCTCCATCGGACACGTTCCGACGGCGAGGTGTCCATCTCTCCCCTTGAGGTCAAGAGAGCGGACCGCCTTTTGCAGGGATTCCTTGAAGGTGCGCCCGATTGCCATGGCCTCTCCGACACTTTTCATCTGAGAGGAGAGGGTGCTATCAGCCGTAGGAAACTTCTCAAAGGTGAAGCGAGGGATTTTAGTCACCACGTAGTCGATAGTAGGTTCGAAAGAAGCTGGAGTATCCCGGGTAATGTCGTTCTTGAGTTCATCCAGAGTATAGCCAACTGCCAGCTTGGCCGCGATTTTAGCAATAGGGAAACCTGTTGCCTTCGAAGCGAGTGCGGAAGAACGGGAAACCCGCGGGTTCATTTCAATGACCACCATCCGCCCGGTTTCCGGATTGATGGAGAACTGAATATTAGAACCACCGGTTTCGACGCCAATTTTCCGGATGACAGCAAAGGAAGCATCGCGCATGCGCTGGAATTCTTTATCAGTCAGGGTTTGGGCCGGGGCGACAGTGATACTGTCCCCCGTATGGACACCCATGGGGTCAAAATTTTCAATAGAGCAAATGACGATACAATTGTCATTCCGGTCCCGGATGACTTCCATCTCGTATTCCTTCCATCCCAACAGGCACTCTTCGACCAGAATTTCGTTTGTAGGAGAGAGGTCGATGCCATAGGCGGCGAGTTCAGTAAACTCTTTCTTATTATAGGCGATGCCTCCGCCTGTTCCACCCAGGGTGTAAGCAGGTCTGACGATCAGAGGATAGGAACCAATTTCTTGAGCGCATGCGATCGCTTCTTCAACAGTATGTGCGATTCCGGAATGTGCGACATCCAGCCCGATCTCGAGCATGAGTTCTTTAAAGATCTGACGATTTTCTCCTTTTTCAATCGCGTCAGGACGAGCGCCGATCATTTCGACGTGATGCTTTTTCAGGATACCCGCATTGAAAACATCCATTGAGGTGTTGAGCGCGGTTTGCCCTCCGAGGGTGGGAAGAAGGGCGTCGGGTTTTTCTTTCTCGATAATTTTCTCTACCACTTCTGGAGTAATCGGCTCGATATAAGTGCGTGGAGCGAATTCCGGGTCCGTCATGATCGTGGCCGGATTACTGTTCAGGAGGACTACTTCATAGCCTTCTTCAGCTAGTGCTTTACAGGCTTGAACCCCTGAGTAATCGAATTCACATGCTTGGCCGATGATG
>JBCBYL010000152.1:0-5081 GCA_039815855.1 Verrucomicrobiota bacterium | reverse complement strand
TGGTTCTAGACCTAGCCGACCTCTTCTTTTGCTTTTTCCCAGAGTCGATCGAGTTCTTCCAGGGAGAGATGAGTAGAGGTGTCTTCCATTTTCGGATGGAGGCTTTCGAGTTTGCGGAATCGTCTTTCGAATTTCTGGTTGGCCTGCTGAGTGCACTGTTCGGCATCCAGCTTTAAGTGTCGGCAGAGATTGACTAGACTGAAAAAGACGTCGCCCATCTCATCTGCGGCACGTTCAGGATGATCGAGATCGGCTTCCAATTCATCTAGCTCTTCTCTGATCTTGGCAATGACAGGCTTCATTACCTTCCAGTCGAATCCGATTTTGGCTGCTTTCTTCTGAAGCTCCTGCGCTTTCATGAGACTGGGAAGGGAGGCGGGAATCCCATCGAGGACACTGGTCCGCTCTGGTTTTTCCAGCTTTTTAAGTTCGTCCCATTTTTTCAGGACGGCAGCACTGTCCTCCGCCTGATCTTCTCCAAAGACATGAGGATGGCGTCGGATCAATTTTTCGTTAATGCCTTTAGCCACTTCTGCGAGGTCAAAAGCGTTCCGCTCTTCAGCAAGCTGGGCATGAAAAACAATATGGAGGAGGACATCGCCAAGTTCTTCGCGCAGTGATTGATCACACTTGGTATCGATTGCTTCAATGACTTCATAGGTTTCTTCAATGAGCTGGCTGCGGATACTTTCATGGGTTTGTTCCTGGTCCCAGGGACAGCCTTCCGGGCTCCGGAGTTTGGCAACGATTGATTTGAGTTCTGTGATCGAGTCCATTGACATTCGTTAGCTGATGGGATGAGCAGTGGAAAGAGAATAAGCTGTACCTCTAGCCGATCATCCTTAAGGTAATCAGGGTGGAATCAGTAGCAGCTTCATTTCATGCGGTTGATTGGCTGGTAGTGGTAGGCTATCTGGCCCTGACGACCTGGCTTGGGCATCGACTCAAAGGTTCACAGGCGACTATTCATGATTTCTTCCTCGGGGGGCGTAAGTTGCCTTGGCCTGCAGTCAGTGGATCGATCATTGCTACTGAGATCAGCGCCCTGACTTTTGTGGGGGTCCCCGGATTAGTTTATGCCGCTGGCGGTGACTTCACCTATCTACAGTGGGGGATTGGATCCGTCGCAGCCCGTTTTCTAGTCGGATTCTTTCTGGTTCACCGCTACTACGCAGAAGAAATTTACAGTCCCTATGATTATATGGCGAACCGCCTGGGGAATGGAGTCGGCACCCTTACGACGATTCTTTTTTCTCTAGGGGCTATTTTAGGGCAGAGCGTCAGAGTGCTGGTAACGGCTACTATTTTGTCCTCGGTAACGGTTCTTCCCTTCAACGTCTGCATTATCGTGATAGGTATTTTTGCAGTGGTCTGGACGCTGATGGGAGGAATGACTACCGTGATCTGGACAGACGTGATGCAGTTTGGCCTCTTCGTCTTCGGAGGACTCTTGGCAGTTGGATGGCTTTTAGGCTCAATGGACGGAGGGATTTCGGAATGGTTGTCCATCGCCGGAGAGGCAGGAAAACTGGAATGGATCAACCTGACCTCCCCGCTGGAAGATCCTTCAGTTAATTTCACTCTCTGGGTGGCCTTGTTGGCCATGCCCTTTCAGAATTTGGCTGCCTTTGGAACGGATCAGCTCAATGCTCAGCGAATGCTCTGCTGCCGGAATGCAGGTGATGCACGCAAGGCCATTGTCTGGAGTAGCATTTCCCAGCTCATTACCCTGATGATGCTGGTCGTTGGATCTGGCCTTTTTGTTTACTACCACAGTTACCCGCCTACTTCAGAGATCAGTGAACTCTTTAGGAATCAATCTGACCGTGTCTTTCCGGTCTGGATTGTCACGGTCTTGCCTGTAGGTCTTTCCGGTCTGGTCCTGGCTGGGGCCTTTGCCGCTGCTATTTCCAGTCTGGATTCGATTCTCGCGGCACTTTCGCAGACCACCCTAAGTGCTTTGAAAAACCAGGGGCTCATGAAGGATTTGAATCGTGCGAAGCTCATTGCGCGCTCAAGACAGTTGGTGGTTTTCTGGGGAATCACGCTAACTGGATTTGCAGTTGTTCTGGAAACGCTTCGAGAGAATACCAATCTAGTCAACTTAGCCTTTGGGATGACCGCTTATACCTACGGCCCGATGCTTGGCATTCTAGCCCTTGCTCTTTCAGGAAAAAAAGTGTCTTTGGGTTACTTGATTGCCGGGCTGCTTTTCTCACTAGCAGTTACCCTTTACGTGCGTCCCGATTTGGCTCAGGCACTTTTTCACTTAGGTATCCTTTCTGAAGGAGAGGTAGAAGACTGGGCCTCAGGGATCTCTTATGCCTGGCTTTACCCTGTCACTTGCTTCCTCACTTGCGCTCCTGCGTGGGCTGCAAGTTATCTATCGAAAGAGAGTATCGATTAAGGCAACTGCCAACGGTCGCGATACTTCTCGTAGACTTTTTTCGGAAGAATGACGTACAAGGGATTGAGCTGGGGATCGACCCAGGCAATCATTTCCTCTAAGCGATTAATCGACATGACGGTGCATCCCGTCGTTGCTCGATTTCCGCCCATCCGCCAGACGTGAAAAAAGATAGCGCTGCCTGCCTTCGGCTTAATATCAGGTTCCGCATTATGTTTGATGAAGAGCTTGAGCCGATGTGCCGAGTCATTCTGCCTCATCTGCTGTTCTTGCTCCCATCCACTGGTTGGCCCCGCAGAATTGAGCCGGATATGTCGATTGTAATAAGGGGAAGATGAATCCTCTACCCATAAGTCGGCAGGAGTTACGGAGAGGTAGGGGAGGGAACTCTTTTTCTGAATCGACTGAGGATATCCGTAGGCTCCGCCTAATTCAAAAACACCGGCTGGAGTCCTTCCATCTCCTTCTTTTTTAGAAGGGCCACTTAGGCGATCCGGATGGATTCCACGTCCCCAGGCGAGTCCACTTTTCCCCAGCCGGTTGGTCCAAGGATCTGAGGCCGCCTGCCAGACTCCATTCCGCTTTTCATAGAGGCGGAGGGTCGCGGAACTCGTATTCCAGTCTGAAGCGATCCCGAGGATGATTTGTTGGCAATCGGGAGGCACTCTGAAATCCGCTCTGGCCACTCCGTCAACAGAGAGAAAGGCAATCAGGGTGAAAAACAGGCGCCGAGCAAACTTCATGAATCTATTAACTAGCGTGTCTTGGAGCAGAATCAAAGCGTGTACTACGGGCACTAAAGACAAGTTCAATATTCCCTGTCGGCCCATTTCGCTGCTTGGCGATATTCAGTTTAGCAGTAAAGGCGGGACCATGTCGGGTTTGAGTTGTTTCCTCATCTCCGTCTTTCTCAAATTTTCGGCTCAGCATGAGGACCAAATCGGCATCTTGCTCAATAGAACCTGATTCGCGCAGGTGATGCAGTGCGGGATCTTGATTGGTTTCCTCCGGCTTCCGGTTGAGCTGGGCGAGGACGATGATGGGGATGTTCAATTCCATGGAAAGGGCTTTGATCCCGCGTGAAATCTCAGCTACTTCCACTTGTCGGTTATCTTGTGCCTTACGGCTGGAAGAGGTCAGAAGTTGAAGATAATCGACGACGATGGCGCTAATATCATGCTGTGCTTTCAACCTTCTTGCCTTGGCGCGGAGTTGAGTAATGCTCAGGAAGCTGGACTCATCCACGAAGAGAGGATAGTTCGCAATTTCTTCTGCCACCACGTTCAGCGCATCCAAATCAGAAGCGCGTAAGTTACCTTCACGAATCGATTGCAGACTGACGTCGGCACAAGAAGCGAGAAGACGGAGCATGAGTTGCTCTCCGGTCATTTCCAGAGAGAAGAAAGCCACCGGGTGTCCGGGACGGATGATCTTTTCCTCTTCAGGGCTATACTTTTCTTTGAGCATGTTACGGACCATGGAAAGAGCAAACGCAGTCTTACCGACACCCGGGCGGGCAGCAACGACGATCATTTCACCACCCTTAAAGCCAGTCGTTAATTTATCGAGTTCATGGAAGCCGGAAGGAATGCCATTATATTGCCCATCCAGCTTCATTGTGTTCTCAATGATCTGAATGGCCGGGAAAACGATACTGGCGGCAGACCGGGTCGTCTTCGTAACGTGCTTCTCGTTGAGCTTAAAGATAGAGGATTCCGCTTCGTCTAAGACACTTTCAACTTCATGTTGTCGGTCTTGAGTATCCAGAACAATCTGAGCGCAGGCTTCGCGTAGCCGCCTGAGGATGCCCTTTTCTCGGACCGTTTTAATGTGCGCGGAGGCGGTGAGAACGGATAGCACTCCGGTCGATAGTTCGCCCAGAAAGGCCGCACCACCTAAGCTATCCGCCAGTTTCCGATCCTCCAGATATTGATAGACGGTCGTGATATCGATGGGGCGATCTTCATTTCGCATCTCGATGAGAGTGGCGAATAGCTGCTTGTGAGCCGGATCAAAGAAATCCTCTGCGGCCAGAAGCTCAATGGTTTCATCAATGACCGCATCCGGGTCCGTCAGCATCGAGCCTAAAACAGCACGTTCTGCTTCCGGGCTGTGGACGGCCGGCATCCCTTCGAATTGGATCTTAATCTCTTTTTGGCTCTGCCAATCGCTCGTTTTTGCAATCATGACTAAGGAGAAAACGTATCGAAGATCGACTTAGCAGAACATTATAAAGTCTGATCTCCGGTTTTCTCGATGTGAATAAATTGAGAACAAGCTCCAGAGAGCCTGATGATTCGTGCCAATAAAAAAACCGTAACAACAGTGCAGGCGGCACAAAATAAGGGTTTTATGTCAATTCGATGCCAATGTGAATAAGTTGACGATGAGCAACACGCTTAGCAGGGGCCCTTCGGCATTACCGCTTCTCGTTCCGGGACGAATTCCCTTTGTCCTCGGACATGGAAGAATAAGCGTCCGGCCTCATAGATGACAAATCCCTCTAAAGCCAGGGTGAAAAGACCTGTGAAAAAGAGAAACCACTGTCCGGATGCCAGCCTGGACCATGATTCATCAAATGCTGATCGGAACAGAGCAATCTCCGAGTTGGCTGGCATCCGGACAGTGGTTTCTCTTTTTCACAGGTCTTTTCACCCTGGCTTTAGAGGGATTT
>JBCBYL010000056.1:0-15627 GCA_039815855.1 Verrucomicrobiota bacterium | reverse complement strand
GTGCAGGGATGTAGTCCGGCACCTGATAGTTTAGTTTCATATCTTCTAACGCTGATTTCATTCGGGAAACGACGGTTTCATAGTCTGGATTATGATACTGACTGGTCAGCTCATGGGGATCCGTTTCCAAATCCATTAACTCCCATTCATCGAGGTCATAGAAGTGGATCAGCTTATAGCGACCATCGTAAACCCCTTCGTGTCGATGCACCATGTGCCAGCCCGGGTATTCATAGTAGTGGTAGTAATGAACCTTTCGCCAAGAGTCCGGAGTATTTCCCTTCAGGATGGACACCAGGCTTTGCCCCTGCATTTCTTTGGCATCAGGGGCTCCTGCGATCTCCAAAAAGGTCTGGGCAAAATCCAGATTCGAGACGAGGTCTGAATTCACGCTCTGTGCTTTTACCACCCCGGGCCATTTAACTAACAGAGGGGTGCGGTAGGACTCGTCGTACATGAAGCGCTTGTCAAACCAGCCGTGTTCTCCCAGATAGAAGCCTTGGTCGGAGGAGTAGATCACGATCGTATTTTCATCCAGCCCACTTGCTTTCAAATACTCGGTAAGTCTGCCAATATTGTCATCCAGACTGCGGATACAGCTCAAATAATCGCGCATGTAGATTTGGTATTTCCAGCGGACGAGGGCGTCACCCTTTAAACCTGAGTGGTTAAATTCGTCTCTGCGCTCCTCTAGCATCTGCACCCACGCCTTTGTTTGCTTCGGTTCCAGTCTCGAAAGAACCCTTTTTTGTAAGATGTTTTTGGGGGCAGGAGCAGCCACCTTCAGATCTTTGTCTGCTTCAAGTGTCTGAGCAATGGACATATCCTGATCGCGCGCTGCGGTGCCCCGTCCAGCGTAGTCATCAAAGAGCGTGGTTGGCTCAGGAAACTCAACATCCTTGAAGAGATTTAGATAGTTTACCGGAGGCGACCACTCGCGGTGAGGGGCCTTGTGCTGGACCATCAATAGGAAGGGTTGATCGGGATTTCTTTCATGCTCCAGCCAATCGATCGCTTTGTCAGTGATCACATCGGTGACGTATCCATTCTCTGTGACATTACCCTGAGGTGTTCTAAAGATCGGGCGATAGTACAAACCCTGCCCCGGTAAGACCTCCCAGTGATCGAATCCCGTCGGGACGGATCCAAGATGCCACTTACCAATGACGCTGGTCTGATATCCTGCCTTTCTCAGCAGTTTTGGAAAGGTGACCTGACTCCCGTCAAACTGGGTGTCCTCATTATAATAGAAGCCATTCAGGTGACTGTATTTACCGGTAAGAATGGTCGCTCGACTGGGTCCACAGATCGAATTCGTCACCATACAACGATCGAAGCGCATCCCTTCATCTGCCAATTGGTCCAGGTTCGGAGTCGGTGCGTATTTTCCCAGCTCAAAACCATAGGTGCTGATCGCCTGGGTTGCGTGATCATCGCTAAAGATAAAGAGGATATTGGGTCGATCCTCCGCGTGAAGCCCGATGGGGACCAAAAGCACGCATAGCACCCAGTGCTGTAAGCTAAAAATAGTGCTTATTGGTCTGGCTAACCTCATTTCTTTTTCATGATCTCAGTAGCCTCCAAAATCGCATCAATGTTTTCTTGAGGCAGCGAGCCGTCTGGAAGGGGACCGATATTAAGGAGCAGGTTGGCGCCAGCCTCATGGGCAATTTTGTGCATCTCTATGACATCTTTAGCAGTCTTGTTCTTGTCATTTTTCTTATACCCCCAGGAACGCGTATGCATGGTGTTACAGATTTCACGCAGCTTATTTTGGTTTTTCTCCCAAGCAGCTTTGGCCACCTCTGCTGATTTGTCGTTAAAGGTCTTTCTGACCCGCTCAACCATGTTCACCATGTGGCGCTCGGGAGCGATGAAGTCTTCGCTGCCCGTGGCACCTTGTTTAAATGAAATCAACGCATGCGGACTGGTTTCACGAACCATGGCGTAGGTTTCTTCCATGCGGAACAAGTCTGGACGTCCATAGTACCCCATAATCGGATCAAACCAAATCCCCGCAATATTGGGAAACATCGTAAGCAGTTCTTTCACCTGACCATCGGCGAACTCGATATAATTTTCAAAGTCTTCGTCTTTCTCAAATTTGTATTCTGCTGGCCGCTTTTTATAAGTTGGTTGTGCATACTTCCAGCCTGCGTTGCCTGGATAGAAGTAAGGATGCTTCCAGTCAGCAGCGTAGCTGTAATACAGGAAGAGCGCCAAACCTTTACGCTCACAAGCTTCATACAACTCTTTGATCAAGTCACGACCACATGGTGAATTCGTCGTCTTAAATTCTGAAAGCTGTGTATCGAACAGGCTGTAGCCGTCGTGGTGCTTTGCCGTGATGTTGATGTATTTCATTCCCGCCTTCATCGCGAAGTCGGTAATGAATTCGGCATCGAAATTTTCCGCGGTAAACTTTTCCGCGAGAGCGCCATACTCGTCTAGGGGAATCGGCTCAGGTTTATTCCGAATCTGGATCCATTCACCATTTCCGATCATGCTGTAGAGACCGAAGTGCAGGAAGAGTCCGTATTTTGCTTCACTCAACCATGCTAGGTTTGCCGCCCGCGGATCCTCGGCAAATTGCTTTTCGTAGCCCTTCAGGTAGGAGGGCATGCTCGGGGTGTTTGCAAGAGCCTGCAACGCACATGTCATTGAGATGCTGACGATCAGAAGCGATTTCATTAGGTTCATTTGTATGTTATCCTATTCTACTTCGATGAGTTTCTTCGTTGCGATGACGCCTTCGACCGGGCCAAGTTTCTCGCCTTCATATTCAATGGCGATAATCCCTGAAAAATCAGACTCGTTGATGATCTTCATGAGCCTGGGGTAGTCGAATTCTTCTGCAGATCCATCTTCAGCGATGTCGTGCGTTTTGGCGGAGACGACTTTCGAGTAGGGGAGCATATCCTGGGTGCCTTGATAAATATCCGTGCCCAGCATTTTTCCGAAGTCTGGCATCAAGGTGATATGGCTATGCTGCATCGTCTGCATGAGCTTTGCATAGAAGGAGCCCAGCGGCGTATTCGGCGAGGGCTCAATGGCGATCGTAATATCCTTTTTCTTCGCGTAATCGGCGAGGGCTCCCAGCGCGATGGATGCTTTCCGAATTCTCTCTGCGTCATCGGCTTTCTTGTCCGTGGAAAGGAACACGCGCACATAACGTGCACCGAGAATTTCCGCCTGGTCCACGGCACGGCTAAATTTTAGTCCATTTTTCTTCAGCGCCTTATCATCCTTGGCGGCACCATTGACTGCGCCCGTCATGACCAGGAAAATCTCGGCCCCTGCCGCATCGGCCCGTCGTTTTAACTCCGGGAGGAAATCGGGGTCCTGTTTGTAGTCTTTCGGGAACCCGCCGTCCCAGACATCGATTTTCGTGATTCCGAAAGTTTTCTTGGCGAATTCGGGATAGTCGTGCGCATGGAGTTCCCCGGATTTGAACAGCTCACGGATGGAATACATCGACAAGCCGACTTCGAATTTCTGTTGCTCTGCATAGCCTGAGAGGCTCAGACCAAGGAGCGCGGCCAACAGGCCGCCATGGGTTAAAATACGATTTTTTCTAAGGTTCATTTTCATAGGAAATGTCTGGCTTGTCTCAACTTGCTAGCCCCAAGTCTCACGGGCCGGAGGATCGACAAATGCATTTAACTCCGGCATGTTGGTTACTTTCATGCTCGCCGCATCCCACTCGATACGATTCCCTCCTGCCCGAATGGCGATGTTTCCGAGTAAGACCATCTCGGTCAGTGGACCGGCGTAATCGAAATTCGAACCCGGTTTCGGCCCACCTTTGATGGCCCGCATCAATTCAACACCTGGTCCTCCGCTCACCCGTGGGATGGTTTGCTTCCTCAGCTCATCCTTCAGCTCTCGTCTTTTCATTTCTGGGATAAGGCGTGGGCTCTCACATTTTTCACCGGGATCATAGACCGAGGCATTACTTCCAATCATGTAGTAGCCCCTTGGTTTATTCATTTTGGCATCTCCCAGGGCGGCAGGAACCGGTGGAAGCTTTCCTCCGTCATACCACACCATTTTGACCGGAGGCATACTACCACGCGCCGGAAATTCATAGGTGATGATCGACCAATCCGGAAAAGTATAGGGGTTGTAGCCAGAAGTCTTGGCCGTCACCGCAGTCGGAGCCCCCAAATTAAGCGCATAAAATGCCGCATCCATGGTGTGGCAGCCGATATCTCCCAGAGCCCCGTTTCCAAGCTCCCAGAATCCGCGCCATTTTAAGGGAGCATATTCATGGCTGTATTCACGTTCCGGAGCAGGCCCCAACCAGAGGTCCCACTCCAATTCCTTAGGAACCGGATGCGAAGGCGGATATTGATTACGAATGGCTGAACGATAATCCCCATCCTTTAGCTTATTGGTCCAGACATGCACTTCGGTCACATCACCCAACAGGCCCGCATCGACCCACTCTTTCACGGAACGGCACCCTCCCTTGGTATGGCCTTGATTGCCCATCACGGTCATCACTTCATGCTTGCGAGCCGCCTCCGTTAATCGCCGCGCATCAGCGATTGAAACGGTCAATGGCTTCTGGATAAATACATGCTTACCGCGCTCAATGGAGGCCATTCCGGCAGCGAAGTGGGTGTGGTCGGGAGTGGTAATCGATACCGCATCGATTTGGTCATCCATCTCCTTCAACATGACACGGAAATCCTTGTAGCGGGGAACGGTAGGGTACTTCTCGAAGGTCGATTGAGCCGCACGTTCATCAACATCACAAAGGGCCACAATGGTCTCATCGCTGATTTCCCGAATGTCCAGTGCCCCTCTGTTGCCGCATCCGATACAAGCGACTCGCACTTTTTGAGAAGGATCGATCAGTTTCCCTTTTCGGATCGGAGGCTTAGGCGCACAGGATGCCCACTGAGGAAATAAAGTGGCCCCGACCCCCAGTCCGGCCCACTTAGTAAATTCACGACGCTTTATTGTATTCTTGATTTTCATTGGTTGGGATAAATTTTTGTAAAGTTGAGTTACTTTAATATCTAATTTGGGTGTCGACTAGAAGAAAACTGGCTTACAATTTTCATCCCCGCAAACAAATTGGATTCAAGTGCCCAGAGTGGCACTGATGTGTGCTTTAACAGGCAAAAATACGTGCCTAAACAGGTATTTTTTCAGGATTCGATTGTCGTTGAAATCAACCAGGCCGGTGGTGATTTACCCACTAGGACTACAGGCTAAGCCTCATCATGCACGAGGCTGAGCGGAACAGGGTGGATTAGGATGAAAAAGCTACAGTGCGTCTTCGATCAAATAATCCCTTTACGGATGGCCTGCCCCACGGCTCCGCTGAGTGGATTGAAGGGGCGGCAAGGTTTCCAGGCTCGCTTCAATCTCCGCGATCGTGCTGACGAGCTCAGCCTCTTTTTCATTAAAGTTAAACGCATTCGCAGGCGTACAAACTCCCCATATCAGGAGAGGTGCGAGAAAGAAGAGAAAGCAGGGAAAGCTTGAGTTTCGCCGACGCATTTTTAGACCTTACCGCAATTGATGCAATGGACGCAACAGGGAGGTTGAGTGACCCCTTCTTTTGATCCATCCGCAGGTTACGAAATGGATTGATCCCTGACTGAAATCACAACAGGATCTTAACCCGGAGTTTTTCACGGCTCTCAAAGTGGACAGAAAAAAATGCAACAACGCCATCGGTATCAAGCACAAGGGTGAAAAAGGGGGTTGCGAATCACTCAAACCATCCAGGAATTTATGTATTCCGCTTCAATAATCAGGAAAAATCATCTATTCGTGATGGCGGGTTGGACTCTGGCACTTTGCGCCTGTAGTCAGCAGGCCGAGCAAGAACCAAAAATCACAGGAGAGAGTGAAGTCATGCAGCAGACCCATTTCGCACAAGATTTGGCGTTTCTAAAACAACACACGGACATTGTGGAATTACGAGATGGTTCTTCCGTCGTGGCGGTGGCACCAGCGTATCAGGGAAGGGTGATGACGAGTTCCTATGATGCGGTGAATGGCCCCAGCTTTGGCTGGATCAACCGGCCTGTGATTGAGCAGGGGTTGCTGCCGGATGAGGAGCGGAAGGGCACCTTGCAAGAGCACATCTATGTCTTTGGGGGCGAAGAGCGATTCTGGCTGGGGCCCGAGGGGGGGCAGTTCTCCATCTTTTTCAAACCGGGGCTAGAATTTGATTTCGACGAATGGCACACACCCGCACCGATTGATACCGAGGCCTTTGCCATTGCATCCCAAACGGAAACGGAAGTGGTGTTTGAACACGAGGCGGAATTCCAGAATTGGAGTGGAACGGTATTGCAGGTCGGTATTACCCGGACGGTCCGCCTGTTGGATCGTGAAGCGATTGAGCAGCGGCTGGGAGTCGCCCTAGAAGAGGGGATAGAGCTGGTGGCTTATGAAACCGAGAATACCATCCGCAATTTGGGAGAGGTCGCCTGGACGAAAGAGACGGGGATGCTCTCCATCTGGATTCTGGGCATGTATCCTCCAGCGCCCCATACCAAGGTAGTGATCCCGTTTAAGGCGGGCAGCGTGGATGAGCTGGGCCCCCAGGTGAATGATACCTACTTTGGAAAAGTGCCGCCGGAATATCTGCAAGTGGAGGACGACCTGCTTTTCTTTAAAGGAGACGGCACCTATCGGAGTAAGATCGGTATCAGCCCTCAGCGTTCTAAAGGGGTGGCGGGCAGCTATGACCCGGATTCAGGTGTTCTCAACATCGTGACCTGCTCTGAGCCGAAAGAAAACCCGGGTTACGTGAACAGCATGTGGGAGCTTCAAGAGGATCCTTTCTCAGGCGATGTGATCAACTCTTACAATGATGGCCCTGCCGAACCGGGGGCAGATCCACTAGGACCGTTTTATGAACTGGAAACCTCATCGCCCGCCGCCGATCTGGAGCCCGGAGAATCCCTCACGCATACTCAAACCACCATCCACCTGAAGGGAGAGGCTGCCGCCATCGATCGAATTTCCTCCCAGATATTGGGAGCCGGATTGGACGAGATCGATTCAGCCTTAGAAAAATAAGCTCAGCGTGATTTTAAAGATGGTTAATTGTTCTCAACACTGAGGATTAATCCATAATGAACCGGTCGGCATAGAACATGCCTAAAAGCGCCATGGAAAAATACCGGAGATTTTAATATTTCATGAACTGACCCCATTAACTTGAGCATCTGAAAACGGCGGCTAATCATTGGAAAAAATATGCCGAAATCGGCTCTGCACAATATAAGCCGCAGCTCCTCAGCAAAGGTGCATTGGCCGACTGGGATTACGGCTACAAAATGGCGCTTGAGGACATTGCACTCGTGGAGAGGCAAGTAAGGGATTAAAACAATTATACCGATGAAACCCATTCTATTCTTTTTTGCGCTGATTTCAGCTTCGGTTTTTGCTGCGGATTCGCCAAAAATCGACTTCGCCAAGGAAGCGCTCGATAAGGCCCTGAAGAGTCGCTCTGAGAAGCTCAATGTTGTATTTGAGATCGATAGTGAATCTGAGGACCTTGAGAACGAGGGCTTCAAGGTTATCAAGGAGAAGGGACAGGTGCGTGTGGTTGGTAAGGACGAACCCGGAGCTATGTATGGCGGTCTTGATCTGGCAGAGACGATTCAGTCTGAAGGGGTCCTGTCGATCGCTAATAAAACCGAGAATCCCTACATGCGGATGCGGGGGACGAAGTTTAACATCCCCTTGGACGTCCGCACCCCGAGCTACACTGACGTGAGCCAATCCGCTCAGGTGAATATGCCCGAGATGTGGAACATGGATTTCTGGAAGGACTACATCGATACGCTTGCGAGTTACCGCTACAACTACGTCTCGCTGTGGTCGCTTCAGCCGTTTCCGAGCATTGTCCACGTGCCGGAGTATCCGGACATTTCGCTCGATGATGTGAAACGCTCGAAGGGTCCATTCCGTGAATTCTACAATTGGAACGGAAAGGGCTGGGACGGTGAGGCTTTCTTAGAAAAGAACATCGAGACGATCATCGAGATCACAATGGAAGAGAAAATTGCGTTTTGGCGTGAGGTCATGGCTTACGGGAAAAGTCGGAATGTGGACTTCTATTTCATCACTTGGAACATTTTTGATTATGGGATCGAAGGGAAATACGGAATCAATGATTACTACAAAAACGAGACCACCATCGATTACTACCGGCACGCGACCAAGGCTCTCTTTCTCACATACCCCGACCTAGCTGGAATCGGGATTACGACCGGTGAAAATATGCGGGAACGACCTACCGGGCAGAAAAAGGGGCCGCATCTTCCTCCAGAAGTAGCGGAATCATGGATACAGAAAACATACATGGCCGGGACGCTTGATGCGTTAAAGGAGCAACCTGAGCGGAAGATCCGGTTCATTCACCGTCAGCATCTTAGCGGAGCGGATGTCGTCATGGATATGATGAAGCCGCTCATCGAGCACCCGAATGTCGATTTCATCTTTAGCTTCAAGTATGCGAAGGGGCACGTTATGTCGGCAACCCGCCAGCCCTACCATGAGGGCGGTGACGGTGAACCGAATTTTGTGGAGAGCATTCAAGGGAAGGTAAACACGATTTGGACCATGCGTAATGACTCGAACTACCTCTTCCGTTGGGCGGCTCCAGACTTCGTGCGCGAGTTTGTGAAGAACATCCCCTACGAAGTGACCCAGGGTTACTATTATGGCGGCGACGGCTACATCAATGGGCGCGATTTCACAGAGCTTGATCCAGAGCAACCGCGCCAACTCGAAGTGGAGAAACACTGGCTACACTGGATGCTCTGGGGGCGCATGGCCTACGATCCGGATTACTCGAATGAGCGCATTGCCGCATTACTGGATGCACGTTACCCTGAGGTCGACGGTGAGAAGCTCCTCGAAGCGTGGCAGCAGGTCTCGATGGTGTATCCTCGTGTCACAGGCTTCCACTGGGGAGACATCGATGCGCGATGGTATATCGAAGGAACCCGTAGTGCCGACTTCTACATTAAGAAGATGAAAGCACGCACGAAGAGCGGTTTCCACGACGTCGAAACCTTCATCAACGTGCCGACCCATCAATACGGAGACGTGCAGTCGATCCCTGAGTTTGTCGCTGGGGAGGCGATCGAGAAGCAGTCTCCGTTGGAACGTGCTGATGTGATTGAATCTGAAGTCGATCATGCGCTCCAAACCGTCGCTTCATTCGGAGACGTCGAGGGCCGAGAGCTCAAAAAGACACTCGCTGATATCGAGATTATCGGCTGGATGGGTAAGTTTTATGCCGACCAAATTCGAGGCGCTACCTACGTGGCCCTCGCACGTAAGAGCAAAAAGCAAGCGGACAAGGACAAGGCGATCGAAGCACTGAAACGTGCTGCAAAGAGTTATCAGAAATACGTCGAACTCGTGACTGCGACACGACTCAATCGCATCTGGTTCAACCGTGTGGGCTACCTCGACTTCAAGGCCCAGGTTCAGGACGCTATCGATCAGATCGAAATCGCGCGTGAGCTCGAGGTCTCGCCTTAGTGCTTCCCAAGAAGGGCTGGTCTGAATTATCAATACAAGCCCAAGCTCCTCAGCAAGGGCGCATTAGCCGACTGGTATTACAGCTATGAGAAAGCGCTTGAGGATATAGCGCTCATGGAGAAAAACGTGGAATAGCCAGAAGTGCCCTGTAGCGTCTTCCAGGACATTGCCTCTGAACCAAAACTCTGTTCGCCTTATTTCTCCTGGCGGACAGTCTCAATATCCTGCTCAAACATTTTGGTCCGTTCCACCATATCTACCCAGCCGACCCGGGCGAGAAGTTGTGGCTTATAGTTTTCTGCGATGAGGGCTGCATATGTTTTCCAGTGATCAAGGGATTCGCCCAGATTCTTCAGCGCGGCCTCTTTGTATTTTATATCTTTATTCTTTTGATAAATCCCATAATGAACCGCGCCCCTGAACCGGTCGGCATAGAACATACCTAAAAGCGCCATGGAACGTATATCATCCGTCGTCTCTTTTAATTCACGACTACCAGATTCATATTTGGGTAACTCTTGAAGTGCTTGATGCGCAAGTTCGTCGAGTTCATCTGCCACCTGCAGCGGAGTCATTCCTTCCACCTGCTCTCCCTTGGCTGCCTGCTGAATATACTGCTTAATACTGACGATGCCGCTTCCTTCCATGGCCGAGCTTCTTTCCAGCATCCGCTGAATGGTGTGTTGCCCGTTTTTCTTGAGCGCTCCACTCGACTCAACATGCCAGAGCAAATCCCAGTCGTTCCAATAAGCTCGGTTGACCAGTGGAATGATCTGTGAACTTTTTTTCCAAGCGGCGAAGAGTGAACGGCTGTCAGCAGCTGGGAAGCGATCCGCTACGGCCTTTTCAAAATGGTCATTTTTCAGCTGGGGATTGTAACCAAGACGTCCCCACAATTTATAGTTGAGCCAGTGTTTATCGATCTCCAGCTTACCGGCCGTATCCGGGTGTTTGCAGATGAACTCTTTACCAAAGACATACCCATCAGCTCCCATCACAAAACCGGGACTCTTATCCCGGCCGGGCAGGTTCAGGATGTATTCGCGCACATAGTCCGGGTTGGCCCAGCGCATAATAAAGATGTCATCATTGCGCAGGTTGCACCACATTCGTTTTCCCTCAGGTAGTTCATCGTTGAAAACCTCATCACTGAAAGTGGGCTTGGTGCCTGAATAGAGCCGGGCTTTGGCATATTTGAAACTGATATCAAACGTCACATTTCGATCAATCAGTGGCTGAAATTCTGCAACGATATCATTCAAGTCAGCCCACCAGTAACGATGGATAAAGCGAATGTTTCGGTCTGGTTCTTTTTCAAGATAATCCATGACGCCTCGGCCATAGGTCTCAAACAGCCATCGCTCTTTTTCTGCTGTTTTCATCCCTTTCATGTGCTCACCAGCGGTCACACCAATCCCGGCCAGGAGCGGATAGGTCTCAAACAGGGCTATGACACTTTTTCGAACATAGTCTTTGGTAATATCGTTTTTGGTGTCCTGGGTAATGCCGTGTTTGCCTGTAGCTCCCCAGGTGAAGGTATTCCAGGTGATGATATAAAACTCGATGCCTCGTTCCTGGGCGTACTGCATCACCTGCCGCCAAAACTCGATTTTTTCCTCGATGGATATGGTTTTGACGACGGTGAGTTTCTGCTCAAGTTCCGGAGTCACCATATTCGCTCCCGACGGCTTAAATTTTCGGTTGAATGTTTTCCACTCCTCGGTTGAAAAGTCGGCACGCATTACATCGTGCAGCGCAACTTCGGGATATTCCGGCACCTTTACCAATGAGGGGAAGGGGTGCATATTCCACAGGCTGAAGACGTTATAGCGATTCCGGGCCAAATGATCGAGGTGGTCTTTCCAGAAGGCGAGATCCCACACGACCGGGATATTTTGTTGAGCGGCAGTCCCCGCATCGGAGTAGGCCGGATTTCTACCATCCAGCGCGATATTCATCTTGAGTCCGCGCTTCTCCAGATAGGGTTTCTCTTCTATCTCCTTAATCTCACTGATTCCATAGAGGGAAATGGTTTCTGCCAGGTCGAGCACGCCATACATCAGGCCCACTTTGTCGCCCCCAATAATATTGATTCTCTTGCCGGCAACCTCGATGCGAAAGGCTTCTGACACCAGGCCTTCCGGATTCAAGTCTAACGATAGTGAAAGGTCAGTCAGCTCCCTGGCCTTTATGGCTGCGTGAAGATCATCCAAAGCAAAAGCGATCATTGGATCACGCTCTTTTTGATCAATACTGTTAACGCTAATGGAGATCTCAGCAGCGCATTGCACCGTTGAGCATGCAACCATTGTCATGCATGCAAAAAACAAGCTCTTTATCGGTTCAGGAAATAATAACATACCAGTCCACCTATTGATTTATAACGATCTGTAAATCCTCTTTGATTTTGGAATAGAGATCGCAGTAATTTTATCCATAAACTTTTGTTAACGCACGTTTAGACTGTTCTTAGCAAACGCGAAATGGATAAAACGCTACCTGTATGGCCATCGTCTTCTTGAATGATGATAATAGATCCCATGGATGATGCCAAACGGGGTGCCGGACTGGACGAGATCGATTCATCACTATCCGATTAGTTCTCGTGTTGAGTTTTTCTCGGTTTTAAGATGTGAATTGAGAAAGTAATGATCAAAATCACCCTGCTCCTCCTCACGACCTGTCTCATAAATCACTCACGTCTGCTAAAGTAGAAAAAGTTGTCCTAAGAACTCAATGCATGGTTATTGTGTTATGGTGCGTTTATATAAACGATGGTTGTTGAGTGGGCTGCTTACTCTATTAGTGGTTTACACTGGTGGGCTTGGCGAATTGAACGGGCAAACCTCAACGGAGTCGCGGCCTAATATCATCTTTCTTTTTGCCGATGACCAGAACCTGTTGTCGGTGGGCTGCTATGGGAACAAAGAGGTTCAGACCCCGAACATGGACCAATTGGGTGCAGATGGCCTGATCTTTGACCGGCATTACAACACCACTGCCATCTGCATGGCGAGCAGGGCCAGTGTCTTCACTGGGATGTATGAGTATAAGACTGGCACCAACTTTGATCATGGCGATATGCAGCCCGAGGTCTGGAAGAAGTCCTACCCGGTTTTACTACGAGAAGCCGGATATCTCACGGCCTTTGCCGGTAAGTTCGGCATGGAAGTGGAGGGCCGGGGCTTATGTGAAGAGGACTTTGACTTCTGGGGTGGTGGCCCCGGCCAGACCTATTTCAAGACCCGCAAAAATAAGTCGATGGCCAAGTATGCGGACGAATATCCGCACGCCACCCTGGCCTATGGAGCGTTTGGGCGTGATGTGATTCGTGAGTCCGTGAAGCAGGGGAAGCCCTTCTGTCTTTCGATCAGCTTTAAGGCACCGCACCGCCCGGTCACCCCAGATCCCCAGTTTGATCACATCTACGCTGGAAAGACCTTTACCAAGCCGGAAAACTTTGGTCGTGAGGCGGGAGCACACATGTCTCCTCAAAGCAAGTTGGGGCGTCAGTACGCACGATTTTCCGATTGGAGCTACGATACAAAATACGATGAAGTCATGGCAAAGTATTATCAACTGGTCTACGCCATCGATGTGGCGGTGGGAATGATACGTGACGAGTTAAGAGCGCAAGGAATCGATGGGAACACCGTGGTCATTTACACCAGTGATAATGGTTATATCTGCGGTTCCCATGGCTACGGGTCCAAGGTGCTTCCCATGGAAGAATCCTCACGTGTTCCCCTGATGATTTATGACCCGCGCAGTCCCTCTTCGGGTCATCAACTGCGCACTGATTCCCTCACTGGGAATATCGACTTTGCTCCAACTATTCTGGATCTCGCCGGTCTTGAGATCCCACCTAATATGGACGGGAAAAGCCTGATGCCGATTTTGAACCGACCGGATTCAGAAATCCATGAGCAGATCGCCTTGATCAACGTCTGGGGCTCGTTGCCGACGATGAGCCTGTCGTGTATCACGAAAGACTGGAAGTACACCTATTGGTGGTTCCGTAATGAAACCATGGAGCCTTTCGAGGAACTCTACCACTTGGCTCAGGATCCGGGTGAGATGGCGAACCTGGCTCAGATTCCGGAGTCTGCTGCTCGGCTCGCGGAAATGAGAGAGAGGTATGATGCTGAACTGAAACAATGGAAGAAACAGGCTGTTCCCTACAATGATTACCAACGATTTGGGACGCTTTTTGAGCGTGGTATTCCGTGGCCTGAAAAGGAACCTCTCACCAAACCTCATAACAAGAAGAAAACAAATGCTTAAAACGATACAGATCCGAATATTCACTTTCAGCCTTTTAGTGCTGTTCACCGCTAACGCCTATTCTTCCCTGAAGGGAACGAGGCCCAATATCGTCCTGATCATGCCAGATGATATCAGTTATGGGGCGATCAGTGCCTATGGCGGGACCGCCAGTCCTCACGTGGACCAGCTTTATCATTTAGGGTTCCGATTTGAGGATTTTCACGTGTCACCGACCTGCTCGCCAACGAGAGCCGCGATGCTGACCGGGCGACATGAATGCTATGGGGGAGTCACTCATACGATCAATATGCGTGATCGCTTAAATCCAGAGCTTCGAACGATTGCGGATATGCTCAAGGATGCTGGCTACGCGACCGGTATTTTCGGCAAGTGGCACCTCGGTGATAGTGAAGCGTTTCGTCCCGACCAGCGTGGTTTTGATGAAGTTTATATCCATGGAGCAGGGGGCATCGGTCAAAACTATCCTCACTCAGCAGATTATCCGAACAATGATTACAACAACCCCACCCTCTATCACAACGGAAAATCGATCAAGACGAAGGGATACTGCACCGATCTCTTTTTTGATCGTGGTATCGAGTGGATCAAAGAACAGCAAAAAGCCGAAAACCCCTTCTTTTGCTACCTGCCGCTTAACGTCAATCATGGCCCTTTTATACCGCCCCTCCTTCCTGATGGAAGTCATGCCCCAAAATCGGAAATCATGAAAAATCTTGATGACAATGTCGGCAAAATGACGGCCTTTCTCGAATCTTCAGGCTTACTCGAGAACACGCTCTACATCTATGTAATGGATAACGGTGCCAAAAGTGGTGACAAGAAGTTGAAAGGCAGTAAAGGGAGTGCCTACGAAGGTGGAACCCGGGTGCCCTGTATCCTGTATTGGAAAGGAAAGATCGACGGGGGTGTCGATTGCCATGAGCTTGTCGGGCATATCGATTTCTATGCCACTTTTGCCGAATTGGTGGGATCAGAGGATTCTGCACCAGGTAAGAAAGACTGGGATGGTCGTAGCTTGCTTCCTCTACTGGAAAATCCTCAAACGGACTGGCCAGAGCGGTATTGGGTTTCGCATAAGACCCGCTGGAAAAACAAGGAATCCGGGAAATACGCGATGGGAGCGATTCGCGATTCCCGCTGGAAAATCGTTTTTCCGAAGGGGCCTGAGCCCGAGCTTTACGATCTCGATACCGATCTGCAGGAAAAGCACAACATTGCTGAGCAACACCCTGATGTCGTTGAAAGACTGAAAGCACAATACGAGGCCTGGTGGACTGATATTCAGCCCTATCTGGTCAACGACGACCTTCCCAACATTCCTCAGGCCCATAAGCCTTACCACGAATTATACCGTCGTGACTTCGGCGAAGAAGCATTCCTGGCCGCGATGACCGCCATGGATTGGGATGGCGGAAAACCTTTCGGAAAAAAGAAAAAGAAGTAGAAATCTTCTAAAACTTATGATGTTGGATTGACAACTAATAGATCCTGTCATATGTTTGTCACATGAAGAAGATGATTCTACACAAGTTAACAGATATCAAAGTGCTCTGGCTGGGATTCATGCTCATCACTTTTCTGGCACTTATTCTTACGGCTTAAGATTTCATTCATGACGATCTGACGAGTCCGCTTTCGAGCGGATCTACCATTATCAGATGCTGCGCTCTTCAATCATCAGTAGCTGAGCCTCCGCCGTATTCCTTAGGGATGTAGACTTTGCTTCCGATCTGTATGCATTTCCTTGCTAAAAGCCTGATTGTGGCAATACTGATTTAATATGCTCCGATTGCTGAACCTAGTCGTATT
>JBCBYL010000193.1:0-2944 GCA_039815855.1 Verrucomicrobiota bacterium | reverse complement strand
GGAAGAGTGCAGGGAGTGGGGTTTCGCTATTCGGTAAAACAGATCGCTGCACTCTTCCTGAATACCAAACCCGATATGCAACCATGGCCAGATCATGAAAGAGCAAGCCCGACTTTTCAACTTCCACTTCTCAATGCGTTCTCGGATTTGATTGTCACATTCGATCCACTCTGTGAAGATAACTCCATGCCAGTCACGTTTTTTGAAATTTCCCGCATGACCCTGTTCCGTGGATTCGATGAAACCTTTATTCGGCTTCTCGATCTCTTCTTTGTAGAAGGGAACTATGGTTCAAACAGTGTTCTCTTTGAGGAAGGAGATCACCAGGACCACTTTTATATGATCGTTGCCGGTGAGGTTGAAGTCTACCGCACCACTCAGGACAAAGAAATCGTGCTCGGCACCCTTTGCGCTGGTCAGTTCTTTGGAGAAATGAATCTCTTTGATCCCGGGGAAGCCACCGCCAGCGTCCGAGCCCTCACTCCCGTGCGCACCTTGGAAATTTCTAATTCCCAATTCCTCGAATTCATTCGGCAAAAACCGGAATTGGCTGCCGACTTTACCGTCCAGCTCACGGAAACGATCGTCAAACGCTTCCGCGACACAAACTCCACTCTGGTCGAGCAACTCACCCATCCGGAAAATCTCAAGATGGCGAATGAGATGGATCGTGGCACATTAGCCTAGGGTTAGCGGTTCTGGGCAATCCGGCATCTGGTCTGCGGGCTCGCTTTGCCCTTGATCTTCATTAAGAAACTGCCAGCCTCGCCAGATGTTAATGCAACGCCTATCCGCACTACTGATCCTTCCGGCCATTCTGATCGTATCCTGCTCACCGAAACCAGGTGAACCAGGATATGTCGTTGCCCAAGTGGAAGGGAAAAAAATCACCCAGGCTGAATTGGATGTTCGGTCCGATATTCAAATCCAGCGCACCAATCTTCCTCCAGAGCAGCTCACCGATGAGATCAAAGAGATCATCACCTGGAGAGCTCTCAATGAAATGGTCATGCAGGAAATCATCCACGCTGCGGCAAAAGAGATTGATAAAGCCCCTTTAATCGAACAGGCCGAAACCCAATACAATCAGGTTCTCGAAAGCACTGCCGATCAGGAAGCTTTCCTGGCTCAGCTTGAGGAGCAAGGTCTCACCCCTGAAATCATAAAGCAGGAAATTGTCACTCGTGGACTCTTCGAGCAATTGGTCAGTGAAAAAATGCCAGAAGGTATCAATATCACCGATGAACAAAGCAAAGCCTTTTATGACCAGAACCCACAAATGTTCCAGCAACCTGAACGGGTCACGGCCAGACACATCCTCATTCGCACTGCCCCTACGGACAGTGATGAAGCGAAAAAAGCCGCTAAAAAGAAAATCGATGCCGCTCGTAAGCGTGTCGTCGGCGGAGAAGACTTTGCCGCTGTCGCCACGGAAGTCTCAGAAGACCCAGGCTCGGGTGCGCGCGGCGGAATGCTACCTCCGTTCGGAAAAGGTCAGATGGTTCCTCCCTTTGAAAAAATCGCTTTTGAATCGAAGAAAGGTGATGTCAGTCAGGTGTTTGAAAGTCAGTTCGGATACCACTTCATTGAAAAGCTCGATCATTCTGAAGAAAAGACTCTCACCTTTGATGAGGTCAATGTCCGGCTCAAACAGTCACTCGCCCAGCGTGCTCAAGGCGAAATGGCTCAGCAACTCATCCAGGAATTGCAGGATACCATCGAGCATGAATACTTCATCGAAGATCCGACGAAGACAGAAGAACCTGCCGAAGCAGAAGCCGAAGCACCCGCTGCTGGCTAAAGCACTGCAGCCATTCCATTTTTAAAAATGCGCATCCTCCCCGGGATGCGCATTTTTTATTTTCGCCTGTTGTAAAAATAAACAGTTTTGAATCGGCAAGTAACAGTTGGACGTCAAATCACCATGACTTTCACCAACCTTTTACATTCGAGCCTGACAAAAAATGCTATTTTTATAGACACGACATGAAGCGAGAAAAGAAAGATGCCTCCAGTGGCAAACAGCCTAGAAAAGTCTCATCCTCTTTCACTGAAGCTGAAGATAAGCGCCGCGAAGAACGGCTACGCCGCACCCTGGCATCGAACATGAACGTCCTCCGACTGATGACTAAAAAATAGCCTGCTTATCGGGGCCACTGCGCTCCGTCTGCATACAGTGTTTTGATCCTACCTATACCGTCAGGATCTATGGCTACCTCTACGGTGATCGGTAACGGCGGGTTACCATCTCCTTCCGGAACGAAAAATTTTTCCAGATCGTATTGGATTCGCCCATTCTTCATCCTTCCTTTGAGAACCGGGTAAACGCCATCCCTCGGATGATAGGAGTAGATCGACTCAATGACATGGAATGGCCCATCCTCCTCCGGCTTCAAAGTGACATAGACGGTTCCACTCTTACGGATCTGCTTTTTCAAATTCTCTGGAACCTGTGTAATCGAATAATTCAGAATGATGTAATCTCCCCTGAGGAAGTCTCTGGGATCAACGGGTTGTGTCTCCAGCAGCACCGCGGGGTGGGATAGGCCTGAATCATGATAGTAATACAGGCACAGCAACCCAATGAGCTGGAATCCCAGTATTCCATAGAGAAGCATGAATTGTTTCTTCATAGCGACGTCCCCTCTTCTCCCTGGTCTTTGATCTTTGAGGACAGATCACTGCGCACTTTGTTCAGCCCCCAGACAGTCAGGATGATTGCAGTTCCTCCAAAGAGGAAAATCATACCTGTATTCATCATGTCTCCTACCAGTCGTAAAAACACGGAGAGAATAATGATGGCGACCATGACAAATCCGACATTCACCTGATGCATTCGTTCCCTCTGATAGCCATAATAGATCAGTCCCAAAGCAGCCAGAAAAAGTCCCACCCCTTTCACAAACCAAGATCCCTTATCAAAGCCCCAGATGTAACCTGCAAT
>JBCBYL010000058.1:0-15494 GCA_039815855.1 Verrucomicrobiota bacterium | reverse complement strand
TTTCGCTCTTCTTGGCTTAGGAGCTGGAGCGCTTTATTTCCTCCGCCGTAAAAAGTAAATTTCATCAAACTCTTTTGAAAAAAGCCCCGCAGTTGCGGGGCTTTTTTTGTGCCTGCAGGTTTTCAATAAGGGACGGAGTTTACTCCGTCCGTTATTCGTCTCTGTGGTTAGATGGCCCTTCTTTTCTCTGTGCTCTCTGTGCTCTCCGTGGTTAAATTTTTTCAATGTCAGATGAGATAGAAGACTTCGCTTCAGACTCCCAGCCTTCTGGTGGGGGTGGACGCAGGCGGCGGGTAGTTCGTAAGCGCCGTCGCTCTGATCAATCCGGTTCTGGAGGAGCTTCTCCTCGTTCTCCCATTTCTCCCCATTCCCCCATTGGCGGGAAGAAGCAATCCTCGAGTAAGGAGCGGGGAGTGAAGAAGAAGAAAGAGGCAGTTGCCCGCCTGGACCTCAATGATAAGCCGAAGCTCAATACCGTTCAAGTAGTCTGGGTGATCATCGCCGGAACGATTCTCTTTTTCTCAGCAGGGATCATCTTGCTCGATATTTTTTATGGGAAAGAGGAGGAAGTAGTGGTGGATGATTCTTCCCCCCAGGGGATCGTCCTCGAGGAGAGGCAGATCGAATTAGATACCGTTCCCTCAAATCCTGAAACCGCTCAGGAGAAGGCGATCTTATCGATTGTGGACTTTGAGGGGGAGTCATCAGCGAAAGAGGCAGAACCTAAGATCTTCGCCGAGGACGTCGAAATCAAGATCGCCACCGGGAAGGTCACTCAAACCGAGCTCAGTCAACTGCAACTGATCGAGGAAGCATACCGCAGCAGGCTCTACGATCAGGTTCTTGAGATCACGGGAGATGAAATTCAATCACGCCCGACCGTGGCGGCCATGCGTTATTGGAAAGCACTCGCTCACCGAGAATTAGGAGAACTCCAAAAGGCGAAAGAACTCCTTACGGATGAACTGAATCGATCGGAGGATACGCAGAGCCAGATCCTATGTCTCATTGAACTGGCCAAGCTGGCGGAATCAGGAGAAGGAGATCAACCGGCGATTGAGTATTATGACCGGGCGATGGACATTGATTCTACCGAGCCCTACCTTTTAAGAGAATTTGCCCTCTTTCTGAGAAGGTCTGGATCATATCAGGAAGGGTATTATCAAACACGTCGCGAAGTGATGAGAGTCCGGGCAAATCCAGAAGGGCAGGCTCGTTTGATGATGGCCGCCATTCAGGCAGGCCATTTTGGACCTTACCAAGATCAGTTTGACCTGCGTTTCAAACAGGAATCCGAATCTCCCTATGACCTACTGGTTGCGGCAGCACGCGCGCTTTCTTCTGAGTCTGATGCCCAGCAGAAAGGTCAGGCCATTCAATTTGCGAAAGAAGCCCGATCGAGGTTGGATGCAGAAGTCTTTAAGAAACTGATTGAGGATCCGGCTCTGGTGGCTATCCGCAATGAATTGATCGAAAAACCCATTGTCGAGAAAGTGGAGAAAGTAGAAAAATTGCCACCCTCTCTACCACGTGAGGTGCTCGAACTGGAATTGCCTGAAGACTTGCAGCCTCTTGCAAATTAAGTCTAAATCCTAAGGTGCCGGGGAGATCGTTTCGATGGTTTCAGTTGTCTTCTTAAAGATATCGATAGGGGTGCGGCCTTTTTTCTTATCCTCGTAGAGCATGCTGGTGCAGAGGAGGATCAGACCGGCAAGCATACAGCTCATGATCCAGGCCCCCACACTGGTCCAGTAGGCGGCGCGGAAGAGCATCCGAGTAAAAGGAACCACCATAATGAAAAAGGAAACGACCAGGGCACCGCAGATGATTTCGAACGAGTAATTTTCCCATTCAAAAAAGGGAATGAGAGAGAGTTCAGTGATCGCGTAGATCTCGATGAGGGCAAACGTTCCGACAGAGGCGACAAATAACCCGGTGATCAAGGAGGCTCTTGAAGATCCTCCCACGGCATGAGTCTTCGTTAAGGCAAAGGCGATAGCGACAATTGCCACGCCAATACCAATCAGGAGGTCTCGAACCGTCCCAGGTTGCAACAAGAGAACGTTGAGCACCTCGAGATTATGCTCCAGGTAGGCCTCTCTATCGATGAAGTCGATGTCCATCATATGGTCATTAGATTAACTCGATTGAAATAAAGTCGCAAAAGGTTTTAGCAGGTCATCTCGATGACAAAATATTGAATGGGTTGCTTAGGAGGCGCTTCGACCTCCCAAGTGGCTCTAGTCGTTCTCGTTCGCAATGAATACTTGGGATCAGTCTGATTTACCTGAGGTGCGCACAATCCAGCAAGCACCGAGAATGACGACCCAGGCCGAACTATAGGCCCAGAAGAAGGTCGTAACGATACTTCCCAGCGCCCCGTAGATCAGATTTTGTTTCCAAAAAATGGGAACGATATAGGTAAAGAGCCAGCCCACCCCAATCCATCCGAGGCTGGCAATGAGAGCGCCCTGCCAAAAGCGGCTTGGGACCGGGTGTTTCACTGCAGTGAGCCGGTAGGTCGTCCAAAAGGCTCCCACCATCATGATCAGAATGATGAGGTAACGGGCCCATCGGAGGGAGGCCCAATTCGTTTCTGGAATCAACAGGATGTGATCGATAAACGATTCTACAGCTGGTGCCATGACCAGGGATAAGGAGGTGAGCATGATGAAGGCACTCCAAACCAGTAAGAGGGCAAAGCTGTAGAGACGGTGAATCCAGTCACGCCGAATCAGACTCTCTTTTACGGAAAAGACGACGTGAAGCGCCTGAACAATGGCATTCATGAAATTGCTGGCCGACCAGAAGGCTAAGAGGAAGGTGGCGGTGAGGATTCCTTTCTGACCTGCTTTCGAAGCGCTGTCAACGATTTCACTGGCGTCAAAGAGATCATTAGGAGGGATGACTTGTTCCAGAATCAGAGTCATGGGTTCTCTCATATCGAGATTGAATAAATGACTGATCAACGAAATGGTGACGATAAGAAAAGGAACCAGGGCCAGAAGAAAGAAAAACGCAATACTGGCAGCGAAACCCGCGAAATAAGGCGCCTTTTTTTTGAGTCGATTTCCCCAGAACCAATCAAACATCAGGAGCGAGAGATAAGGGGGTGCAGGTCATGTTCAAAGATTAATAAAAGGTGTGTGCTGCTCTGGAGCCACTTAAAACGGCTCCTTCGAGGGTGGCAGGTAGCCCGGTTTGGGTCCAGTCGCCAGCCAGGACCAGATTATCCCATGGTGTTTTCCATTTCGGACGGAGTTTTTCGGTCTCAGGACGTGCGGCAAAGGTGGCGTCAGTCGACTTATAGACCACCTTGTGTAAGATCTGTGCTGACTTGAGATGCGGGTAATGGTGCACCAACTCATCCCAGATCGTCTTCATGAGCTGATCGTTTTTCATAGCACGCATCTCGTAAGCAGCACTGATCACGATCGAATAGAGATAGTTGCCTTCATGTTCCGTTCCCGAAAGCTGGCGGGTCCGGTCAAAGACCCAGTGTACAGGTGAATCCAGAAATCCGACAAAGGGCTGGTCATGAATGAGTTGATCGACAAGAAGATGAACGGCGACAATCGGAGAAGACTGGATTTGCTGTGCCTGCCGGGTAAGAAGCTGATCTTCAGGCAGCAGGGAAGAGAGAGCTTGCCAACTGAGTGCGCTGACACATGCATCTGGTGTGATCTCACGCCCTTTTGTTGTCCTGACCTTGGTGATTTGTTGGTCTTCAAACTCAAGCAAATGGACGCCTTCCCCATGGTGAACCGCGCCACCTGTCGCCTGAACCGATCTTTCCAGTTCAGGCATCATGAGATCACTGAGCCCGACTTGACTGACGTAAATGGAGCCATCCTCAGCACTGCCAAACAGCGACTGCCGAAGTACTTGCCAAAGCAGGCAGGCTGATGCGGTCTTCATGGGTTCATTGAGAGCAGCGACACAGAAAGGTTCCCACAAAGCAAGGCAGGCACGTTCACTCTGGTGAAGTGAGTCCATCCATTCTTTCGCGGTGGTCGATTCATCTGGCTTGGGGCCTAAAATCAGGCCCCATCCGAATCTCAACATGTTCAAACGATCGCTCAAAGACAGCTCGCGGTAATAAAGCAGGGCTCCGAGCATGTGAAACGGGAATGGCCAGCGGCTTCCGTCTAGCAGGCTCGGCTTTCGTTCGCGATTCAGGAAGGGGACGCGGACCGCAGTTTGTCGGTCCAGCCGGTCTATGACATGAAGACGTTTTAACAGATCCATGCACTCGTAGTAACAGCCCATAAAGATGTGTTGCCCATTATCGAGGGTCACGCCGGTGTGTGCATCGAGAAAGCTATGTGCTCTGCCACCGACGTATTGCTTACTCTCAAGTAGCTCAACCTGATGACCAAAGCGTGAGAGGTGGTAGGCTGCACTCATTCCGGCAAATCCGGCTCCCATCACGACGATGTGCTTACGGGGGCTACGTTGGTCATTGATACGCGCGCCTGTGGCCGCCCGTTTCAAGGCAACGAGCTTCTCGAGGCGATTGAGGCGGCAGGGTTTGATTCCGAAAGGAAATCCCTTGCCATAGAGCTTCTGAAGTAAACGGTAATACACCTCGGTCATTAATTCTGCAGCAACGAAGTTCTCGCGGTCTCGCTCAGGCAGGAGACGTGCCGCCCGGTGAAAATAAGATTCAGCCCGATGGTATTGAAAGTGGAGGAGACGGTCTCTTTCCACCGTCGATTTCTCAATCAGAAAATCGCTCTCCTTCACCCCGAATTCCTCCAATTCTGACTGGGGAAGGTAAACCCGATCATATTCTTCCAGGTCATAACGGACATCCCGCAGGATGTTGGTTAACTGAAAGGCAAGGCCCAGATCGACCGCATAGTCGCGTGCTTGCGGGTCGGAATATCCGAAGATTTCGATCGAGACCAGTCCGACCGCCGAGGCAACGCGATAGCAGTATTGATAGAGATCATCGAAGGTCTCATACCGCGATTGGTGGACGTCCGTTTCGACCCCATCCAGAATATCGAAGAGGGGGGTGGGTGGAATCAGGTATGTCTGGATGATTTTTTGGAGTTCCTTACCAAGGGGAGTCATTGCCTGTTGCTCATAACAACGACGAACCTCCTGTCGCCAGGCATGAATCTCTTTTTCCTTGGCTTCGGCTGAGGTGTCATGGCTGTCAACGATGTCATCGACGACCCGGCAAAATGCGTAAAAGGAGCACATCGCTGCCCTTTTTTCTGCGGGGAGTGAAGTGAACGATAAGGCGAGATTCGAACCGCTACGCCTGGTGATTTCTGCCCCACTCGGAAGAACCGAGGCAGGGGAATCAACATTATTTGGTAAGCCAGGCATATGGAAGGAGGCAGAGCATATCAAATTTACTGAGTTGAGGTCGATGGCTAAGGGTGTCGTAGGATTGGGATTTAATCTTCTTCAGAATCGTCGTGCCACCGAGCCAGGTCATCCGGATTTCCCAGCGCAATAGATCCTTGAGGTGGTGGGTTAAGGATTCTCCATTCCGAAAGAAGGTCCAAGTCCTTTCGACCTGGAATTGCAGAAGGTCCTGATAGGATTGGGTGGCCTCGCAGGTCTTTAAATTCTCGATGGTGACTTGGTAATTGCCCATTTCATCCAAAGGCAGGTAGATACGATCTTTCTTCAGGTCGACGGAGACATCCTGCCAGAAATTAGCTAACTGAAGTCCGGTGCAAATCTGATCAGAGAGAAGGTGAAGTTTTTCCTCCCGGTATCCATGTAAATAAAGGACGAGTCGTCCGATCGGGTTGGCACTGCGCCGACAGTAGTCGGTGACTTCTGTAAAGTCCTGGTAGCGACGCTTGATGATGTCCTGCTCAAACGCCGAAAGCAGGTCACGAAAGAGGCGAGGAGGGAGATCGAAGCGCTTGATGGTATCGGCTAAAGGATGGAAAATCCACTGGTGAGATTCCGGAATGCTCTGATTTGCAAGGCATGACTCCAGCAATTCCTGAAATCGATGCATTTGCGCAAGGCGTGCCGATTCAGTAAGAGCATCTTCATCGGTATAACCCTCATCAGCGATATCGTCAGCGGTACGAGCAAAGGCATAGACCGCATGTACGTGAGGCCGAATCTCTTCCGGGACCAGGCGTCCGACCGGGAAGTTCTCATAGTGGGAAGAGGCGAGCGCTGTGCAGCGTGCGTAGTGATTTGCTAAAGTTTGCGTCTCCAAGCAAGCATGTTTACCAAATTTACCTTGATCTGCAATGATGAGGTGGAACCAAAAAAACGTTTTTTGACTGGATGAATGGGCGTTCCTCTGGCATGTCCTTCAGATGCGGATATTAACAGGAATCCAACCATCCGGTGCACCTCATCTAGGTAACTATTTCGGGATGATCCGTCCTGCCATTGAATGGCAGCGAAAAGGAGAGGCATTTTACTTCATTGCGGACTACCACGCGATGACGACTGTGCACGATCCTGAGGTCTTACGTGATAACATCAACGAGAGTGTGCTCGCCTTTCTTGCTTGTGGTCTGGATCCCGATAAGACGGTGCTATTCCGGCAGAGCGCGGTGCCGGAGGTGCATGAGCTTGCCTGGTATTTATCGGTGCTCTGTCCAATGGGTTTATTGGAGAGATGTCATAGTTATAAGGATAAATTGGCCAGGGGATTTAAGCCTTCTCATGGTCTCTTTGCTTATCCTGTATTGATGGCTGCTGATATTCTCCTCTATGACACGGAGATCGTTCCGGTCGGTAAAGACCAGAAACAGCACGTGGAAGTCGCCAGAGACTTAGCTCAAAAATTCAATGAACAATTTGGAGAAATTTTAAAGATTCCTCAACCTGAGATCAGGGAGTCGGTCGCCACGGTTCCGGGACTTGATGGACAGAAGATGTCCAAGTCGTACGGGAATACAATTGACCTTTTTGCCCCAGAGAAGGCATTCCGGAAGAAAATCATGTCGATCGTGACGGATTCGACTCCGGTGGAAGAACCTAAACCGCTCCAAGACTCCGCTATCCTGGCCATTGCCAGAGCAACGGATGATCCGGAATTAGTCGCCTCGCTGACGGATAAGATGAAGTCAGGTGGATTTGGTTACGGTGACCTGAAGAAAGATCTTTTTGCAGCACTCTGGGAGAGTCTGGAACCCATCCGGAAGAGACGCTCCGAATGGGAAGCGGACCCTGGCGCTGTGGGGGATGTCCTTCAAAAAGGTGAAGAAAAAGCGCGAGATTATGCGGATTCACTGCTTGCACGAGTCCGCAAAGCGACAGGGATTTCTTCATGACGGATCTCCCTCAGCAAGACCCGATGAGAGTTGCCCTCCAGGTTTTTGAAGGGCCTCTTGATCTCCTTCTCTATCTCATCAAAAAAGAAGAGGTGGATATCTATGAAGTGGAAATGGAGAAGATCGCTGATCAATACCTGGCCATGCTCGATGAAATGGAAAGCCTGGACCTTGAAGTCGCCGGGGACTTTCTCGTCGTAGCCGCCCAGCTGATCTATATCAAAAGCCGGACGCTGCTTCCAGTCGATCAACAAATGCCGGAAGAAGAGGATAATGAGGATGACCCGCGCTGGGAATTGATCAGGCAGCTTGTGGAGTATAAGAAATTCAAAGAAGCTGCAGAAGACTTAGAAGATAAAGCCGAAGAACGCAGCCGCCTCTACTTTCATCAAGTCGAGGGAATTAAATCCGCTGCCCTTTCCCCTCAAGGTCCAGGAAAAATCGAGATGATTGACTTAGTCAAAGCGTTCCAAAAAGTGCTCCAGGCCGCCGAGGAGCGTTATGGCTTTAAGGAAATTCATGAAGATCGATTTACGGTAAGCGAGAAAATCGAAGGCCTGATTGAAAAATTGAAAACGGAATCGGTATTCTCCTTTCACTCCCTATTCCATGACTTAGCGAGCCGGGGTGAAATTGTGGTTACTTTTCTAGCCGTGCTAGAATTGATCCGACTGAAACGATTGAAAGCGATTCAGAACGAAGCATTTGGTGGAATTTCCTTAGAAAGAGTAGAAAATGAAGGTTAAAGATATTGTTCATTCACTTCTGTTTGCAACCGATAAGGCGCTTTCTGCTGCTGATTTGGTTAAAGCGATTAAACGGGCACAAGAGCAAAATCAACTGCCTCTCGATGAGCAGATTGATCAAGCTTCGGTCCAGCAAGCAATTCAGCAACTCGACGTAGAGCTCAGTGAGGGAGCCATCCAGCTTATCGAGATCAATAAAGGTTACCGACTTTCAACTCGGCCGGATTTTCAACCGTGGGTGAGCGGATTGGTCGAATCGAAAAGTCGCGTCTCGAAGCTCAGTCAACCGGCTTTGGAAACGCTGGCCATCATTGCCTATCGACAGCCGATTAGCAGAGCAGAAATTGAAGCGGTGCGCGGAGTTGCTGTCGGCGGGGTCATGGAAACACTGGGAGATCGTGGATTAGTTCATGTCGCGGGCAGGGCAGACATTCCCGGAAGGCCGCTGCTTTACGAAACCACGCCTTTATTTCTAGAGCATTTCGGACTTTCCGATTTGAATGCGTTACCTAACGTCGAAGAATTAAGAAGGGTGCCTCTACCAGAACCGCCTGAACATAATGCTCCGCAACAAGAGGAGCTTATGGACACCGCCACTGCACCAGAGGCGACTTCAGAATAGTCTGTATCGTGAAATTACAAGATATCAGGAAGGAGATCGACCAGCTCGATAGTGAAATGCTCGCTTTGCTCAATAAGCGCGTGCAACTCGCAGAATCAGTCTGGGAGGTCAAAAAGAAGAATGGCACCTCTGTTTTCGCGCCTGAGCGTGAGGAGGCACTCCTGAGGAGGCTGGTGAGAGAAAACGAGGGCCCACTATCAAAGACGGCACTTCACTGTATCTATCGCGAGATCCTCTCTGCTTCCCGGCAGAGGCAAAAGCAGCTCATTGTCGCTTACCTTGGTCCTCAAGGAACCCATTGTCATCACGCCGCCTTAAAGCGATTTGGCTCATCAGATGAATTGAGTCCGTGCCGGACAATTCCAGAGATTTTTCAGCAAGTGGAACGCAGTGAAGCAGATACAGGGGTCGTTCCTATCGAAAATTCCATTGAAGGAGGAGTCAATGCGGCCCATGACGCTCTGATTCACAGTGATCTGAATATCTGTGGTGAAATCTATGATGAGATCAATCATGTCCTCGCGAGCAAGGAAGGCACAGAGAAAATCAAGCGGGTTTATTCTCATGCCCAAGCACTAGGTCAATGTCGGCATTACTTGAATGAGAATTACCCTAAAGCGGAGCGAATCGAAGTGGCTAGTACTGCTAAAGGGGCGCTGCTAGCCGCTGAAGAAAAGGGGGCTGCAGCTATTTGTAGCCATTTTTCAGCGCAAATTTCCGATTTGGCCATCATCGATAAAAATATTCAGGATAATCAAAGAAACCTGACTCGGTTTTTGATTATCAGCAAAAATATGCCTGCCGCCACTGGAAAGGATAAGACCAGTCTGATGTTTTCTGTGAATCACCAAGTGGGCGCTTTGAGCCAGATTTTGCAGATTTTCTCCGATTTAGAGATTAACTTGCATAATATCGAATCCAGACCCGTTGTACAAAAGCCATGGGAGTATCTGTTTTTTGTTGATGTTGCCGGCCATTGCCACCAGACTAAATTAGGTAAAGCATTGGAGCAGTTACAGAAACACACACTTTTACTTAGAATACTAGGATCATATCCGCAAGCAGACCCTCATGTCTGAAAAGACACCAAAAAACAAATCTCAGCAGACTGATAGTCGTCAGGCGCATCCACCCACCTCTGGTGTCTGGACGCGCTTAAAGTCCATTTTCAAAAAGGGAGATCTCGAGTCCGCGACTCCCAGAGTGAAGCCAGCTGCTCCTAAGCCCTCGAAAGCACTACCCCGTGCCAAAAAAGGGAGCACACGCTTCATGAAGTCCTTTGAAGTAAAAGCGGTCGGGAAAGAGCGCGAAGGACAGGATGAGACACCATCCAAATCATCAGCGGAGCCAAGTTGGGCGGGCGAAATCGGACAATCCAAAGCAGCTCCTCAATCGAAACAAACAGAAAAATCGACGAAAGAAGCTTCCGTCCAAAAAACAGGAGCGATTAAACCTCAGAGCAAGATTCTTATTCCGGATGAGAAACCGGAGTCCGCTTCCCCTTTGCCGCCACAGTCGAAAGAGACAACGAAACCCATTCAAGCTGAGTCAGTCATCCTCAAGCCCGACACCGATAAGCTGAAGCAAAAAGAGACGGCGAAGCAAAAGAGCACAGGCCCTATCCAGCCTGAGAGCACGGTCCTCCTTCCTGTGCCGGGAGAAACTGAATCGACCCCGGTGAAATCGGATAAGATTTCTAAACAACCAGGTAAGGAAGAACCCTCTTCGAAAGCAGAGGAAGCTCCTCAGAAATTACAAAAAGAGACAGGGTCGATAAAGCCTCAGTCTGTTGTCCTTTCTCCAGACACGGATAAGATCAAGAAACAGGAAACGGCAAAGCAAAAAGGAACAGGGCCAATCGACAAGACAGGTCAAATTCTCCCGGAGAGCACGGTCTTGGTGCCATTGCCGGGTGAAATAGAGAAGACCCCGACACAAACGAGTGCCAAAGCGGCTCAGTCAAAAGAGTCCAGCAAGTTCGACGTTCCCGCGATTGGTTCAGGTAAAGCGAGTTCGACAGGGAGGGTTCGCCCTCAATCTATTCTCCTTGCTCCTGATACGGATAAGATTGACCTAAAAAAATTGGGGATAGCCAAGGATACGGGCAAGGTCACATCTGGTAGTGAGAGCGCCAAAATCCCACCTGCGACATCTGGACCTGCGGCGAAGCCTCCAGTGCTTCTAGGTAAAGAGGAAAATCGACAAGCAGGTCAAGGTGCAGCATCGAAGCCTTCACCCTCGACACATGAATCACGTCCGGGCGCTCAGACCGTGACGATGCCGGTAGGCAAACAAACTCAGCAAGTTCCGCCTGGTTTGATCAAACCAGAGACGAAGTCCCAAGCTGATCAACCCTCGATTGTTCCTGTTCCTTCCTTAAAGCCGCCGTCAGGGGCTGAGTCGAAAGATAAGCCGGGTGCGGTTATTTCTGAGACCAAATCAGATCAGCCAGAATTTGGTTCCGCGTCTAAGACATCTCCTGATCTTAAAAAGGAAACGATGAAGCGGTTAATTCCGGTTCCAGAAGCCAAGAAGATCACTTCCAAGCTTCTCAAAGATGAAATGCCTTTACCGCCGAAGACGATCCCGACTCCTCCACCAGGGAAGAAGACGTCGAACGTTGCTAAGGAATCGCTAACCAGCCAGATCAATATCAAAGGGATGGTGCAACCACCGCCTCCGCCGATTGTGAGTAAGCCGGAGACGAAGCCGCTGGCTCCGCTACTAAAATCGAAAGATACAAAGGGTAACATCAAGCCTCAAAGTATTGTCATCCGTCCTGACACTTCTGAGTTGAAGCCCAAGGAGATTGAGCCGAAGAAGAAGGAACCTTCAATGGAAGAGGCCAGCTCCAAAGGTATTGCGAAGACTCCTACGCCAGCGGTTGAGTCTGCTACTGAAACGAAAAAGCCTAAAACCAAACCTTCGACTGGTCCTGTGAAACCTGAGAGTATCATGCTCAGCCCGGATACGGATGAGATTAAGACTAAGACAGGCGCTGGGGCTAAGCCGGGATCGATTTCGACACAGATTAAGATTAAGGGCGTTATTCCTCCGCCTGTGTCCTCTCAGGAAAAACCTAAGCCATCTCTTAAGCCTGTAGTGCCTACGCTGAAAGTCCTTCCTCAAGCGAAATCTGAAACTGGCCCTCTAC
This sequence comes from Verrucomicrobiota bacterium, assembly GCA_039815855.1. Classification (GTDB taxonomy): domain Bacteria; phylum Verrucomicrobiota; class Verrucomicrobiia; order Methylacidiphilales; family JBCBYL01; genus JBCBYL01. Next base: position 3,704 of record JBCBYL010000058.1, on the reverse strand, counting down.
AGCCTTCTAGTATCGTCATTAAGCCGGATACGGGTAAGGTAAAAGGAAAGGATGCGCCTCCAATTCGCCCGGAAAAAGCGATAGATCAGAAGCCTGTTTCTGCACCGAAGCCACCAGTGCTTGCAACTACTAAGCCCAAACTAATCGCAAAAGCTAAGCCGGAACCCAAGGCAAAGGCAGAGCCTAGTCTCCTCAAGAATAGGCCTAAACCCAAAGCTGTTGCCCAAACGGAGCCGTCACGCACCAGTATTACGGGACGCCGTCGTTCTCCTGAAGCAACCGCACCGGTAGCCAAGACAAAACGTCGTGGCACAGGTGCTCTGGTGAAAGGCGGCTTAATTGCTGCGCTACTGCTCCTGATCGGAATCGGTGTTTATTTCTTTGCTCTCTATGACGAAACTCAGCTGATTGTTCAGGTTCAGGAAGGCCCTCGCCAACTTGAACCCAGAGTTCAAATCGTGCTCAATATCGCAGGTAAGCTTGAAATCATTCGACAAGAATACCGCAAAAGACTGAAACCCATTGATGAGGAAATTGCCGAGTTTCGTGAATACCTCGCAGATGCCAGAGCGGACTTGGCAGGGAGCACACAAAAACTAAGTCTCCTCGAAGATGCCCTGGACCAGTATCAAAGTGATATTCCCAGGTATCTAGAGGAAAATGAGAAAAAGCTCAATGACCTCTGGGAAAACAAGAGTGATACGCTTGAACAAAAGTATGAAAACTCTCGAAACGAAATTCTCACTGAAATTCAAAGCCGCTCCCAGAGTTTAGGTGTCGATTATCAGCCCAATGAAGTCATTGATGCAATTCCGGTGGCCATCAATGCCTATCGTTTGGCGCTCTACGGTCGCTCGGATGTTGCCGATATCGAATCCGAGCGTGCTTGGGCGGAGTCTGTTTTAAAAGCCTGGAATACCTTTGAAGAGGAATGGCGCGATGAACAAAAAGCCATCCGTAAGCAGGCACTGAAATTGAAGAAAGAACCAGCTTCCAAGATTGCCGAGGCCAAGCGTGCCAGTGATTCACTGGTTCGTGAAATTGGAGCAGTCGAGCTTGATTTGAAGATCGTCAGTAGTGAGGTGACACGCTACGAAACCATGCTCGCGGAAGCTGAGGAAAGAAAAAAGAATGCCATTCCTCCATTCCTCGATGAAATTGGACGGGTCCCGGATGATTTCCAGGTGGCAGAATATCCCTTAGGACCAGGCAACCTTCTCACAGCAAGGAACCTCCAGGATTCCGAACGGCTCAAGGAAGGTGATTTCTTTATTCTGGTTCAGGCACGTGAAGGAGATGACCGACTTTGGGCAGTGAAACCGGTAACGATCAATCCGAAAGAGACCAATGAGATATCGATTGGCCCCGCTGACTTCAAGAGCTTCAATGAAATTCTCAGCAGCCAGCAGGATGTCCTCCTGACTCTACTGGGGCAGGCATCGACACTTTAATCCCTTTCATGCCCTCTGAGAGTATCCTGGTCTGGCGAAGGCTCATCCCTAGTCGGCTCACCGATGAGTGGTTGGAGCGACTGATCTGGGTCGGGCCAGAACAAACCGTCATCGAGGATCTTCCGAGTGGAAAATCATCCCGCTTAACCGTCTATGACCTCTCCAATACGGACGCTCAGACGCTAAAAGAAAAGTTTGGTGGTGAGATTCGTAAATTGAAGCAATCCCACTGGATGAAGTCGCAGGAACGGAATTTCTCATTGGTGTTGGAGAAGAAAATCTGTCTTCGGTCTCCAGCGGCGAAATTGACTCAAGCGGAGCAGGACCTACCTCAGATCATTATTCCGGCTGGCCCTGCCTTTGGAACAGGGGAGCATCCCACCACCCGTATGTGCCTGCGTCACGCGATCCGTTTGGCGGAGGTGGGAGCGCACCCCAAACAGATTGCAGATCTGGGCACGGGGAGTGGGATTATCGCTCTCACACTCAATCGTCTAGGTCATTCCATTGAGGCCATTGATTTTGATGAAGACTGTATTCATGAAAGTCAGAATAATGAAATGCTGAACCCGGGATTGGCCGGAGTGAATTGGCACCACCTTTCTGTTTTCGATTGGAAGCCGGGAAAAAAATTTGATCTGATTGTCGCGAACCTCTTTTCCGAGATCCTCATCGAAATCACGCCTCAGTTCAATCAGTGGCTAAAGCCAGGTGGAGACTTTGTGCTTTCTGGTGTCATGAAACATCAGGAAGAAAAAGTCAGGACCGCAATCCTCAAAGCAGGCCTCCAGATCGAAAAGCGACTACGTGTCGGTAAATGGGTAGCCTTTATCGGTTCTCGATAAGGGACGCACTCGAAGACTGGTTCCTGTTTAACCACAGGACATCATACTAATGATATTCTAAATATTTTTCATCAATTCTTCCCAATCGCAGTGAAGCGCTTCGCGAATCCTAGCCGCGATAAGAATTGAAGGTGTTTTTTGGCCGGCCTCGATTTCTTGAAGAAATCTTCGACTCATATCAGCTTTTTCCGCTAATTGCTCTTGCGTAAGTTTTGCTTCATTTCTTAAACGATAAACATTCTGGCCAAATACCTTATCAAAATCTGAGGACACTCTCTACTTTCTCAGACTTATTAGACTCAAGGAGCGCGCAATAGCGCGCTTTTTTAGCTTGCTAATCGTATTATTATTTGATCATAATGTGAATCTTGCATGAGATTAACTTGCAATCAAAAGATTAATTATTTAAGAAATACTTATGGTCAAGGTTTACCTGAAATTGATATTGTTCAGTAGCTTGATGATCTTTCCTCGACTCACTATGGGGGCAGATGAGCTCCCTGTATTCTCACTTTTCTATTCCTTTCATGGCACTCACGTCTGCGGTGTCAGCTATTCGAAAGGTGAGAGTGCGGAATCTGTTAACACATACGCCTTTTTGATCAACGTGCCGAAGTGGGTGCGGGAAGCTAATGGTCAGAAGATCGAGTCCAAGGTAGACGGATCAACAATCAATTTTCTTTACCTCCCATCCAGTTTAGAAGTCTTCTGCCGCCAGCATGGAATCAATCCAGAAAAGCTAAAAAATGCTGAAGGGCGAGCTATCATCGACTGCGGCCCCTTTAGTGATCAACTCGACTCGATCGACCTTAAGCTAATGGAGCGAATCGAAGCCTATTTTGCCCGTTGGTACAAGAAGGACCATTGGACCATTCACCCGCGTCCGGAACCGAAGCCACCAGCATGGCTCAATCGTCCGTTGAACAGAAAGTTCTTTTACGAAACCTCTTCGGAGGAATTGAAGTAACCACCAATGGACACGAAGAAACACCAAATTGCTCTTCTTGTTCTCGGATTTCTGATCCTAAGAGCAACCTCTTACGCGATCCTGGACGAAGACGGCAATGGCACCAGCGACATCTGGGAAGGAATGTATGGCCAGAACTTACCAGCGAATGTCGACTCTGATGGCGACGGCATGCTTAACAGTGAAGAATACGCTCGAGGCACCAATCCACTCGTAAAAGATAGTTCTAAGGAATCGATAGCTATTACGGGCGATGGAACCGGCGGCTACGAAGTCGAATTTGGATTTTTTGCTGGAGAAGCGCGGGACTTCCAAATCTATACCATAGAAGATTTAAAGAACCCGTCATGGGATGCTCAAGAGCTGGTGACGGGCCACGGTGGCATGTTCTGGATGAGTGAATTAATGAACGTGCAGAAAAAATTCTACCGGATTGATCCT
>JBCBYL010000079.1:0-11909 GCA_039815855.1 Verrucomicrobiota bacterium | reverse complement strand
TATTGAGAAATGAAAGTAAATAGCAGAGAAAAATCAGTCTTCTGGATGGTATGCACCATTCTAGTTACCTTAGTAATGCAGACATCGGTCTGGGCGGCTACCAGTGGAGAGGGAGAAACTTCGATGGAAGATCGTCCTCTGGATGTATCCAGGAATGCGATAGGATCGACACTCTTCTCGGTCACGGAGTCAGAGGCGAAGGAAGATGGCTTCCCTATCTTAGATACATCTGATTCGCTTTTTCTGGTCAGTGATGATGAGGTGCTCAGCTCCGAAGGGAAGAAGGGCCTCAACGAATACCTTCTGACCATCACCGGCAGGAATCTGGTTTATGGGTTCAGTTTCTTTAATTACTTTGGCTCTGGAAGCGTGACTTTAGAGGGGCTGACCCAGACGATTATTAACCGGTCGCAGGACTGGGATCCGATTGCTAAAGACGTGGCTTTCTCTGGAACAGGGCCTGTTCATATCGAAATGCCTGTGCCGAAAAAATATCGGGCGATTAAAATTTCAATCAATGTCGTGGAAGAAGGGGAGTTTAGCGGCTTCGGTGTTTCGGGAAACTTTACCGCTGATCAATTTGAAAAAATGGAAATCAACGAGAGTCCTGAGGACACGACCATGAACAGCGTGATTACGCCGAGCCAGATTTCGAGAATTGCGGGAGTGACGGAGTCAGCTCCCGGTGCTGAAACCAATGACCCCGAGCTGATGATCGATGATTTGGTCGAGACCACCTACACCTTTGACACGGGCAAGTCTCTCCCAGCAGTTTTGATGGATCTGGGCCGGGACCGTAAGATTGAACGGATTACGGCTTTAGTGACTACGGATGTCCCGGCGTATATGCAGGTATACATGTTGCCGGATGTTGAAGATGCAGCTCCGGGTGATGAGGAGCGGGCTCTGATCTGGCCAACTCAGCCAGCCTTTGCCTCCACCAGCCTTTCTTCTATTTATCAATCCCTTTTCCCGATGACGGCTGCTTTTCGTATTCAGGAACTCGTCTATGCTGATCCGGATTCTCTGGAAGGCCTGCAGCCCATTGCGGTGATGGAGTGTTCTCCGGATGATCCGCGTGTTACCATTGAACTTGATGGAGTTTACACATCACGCTTCGTTTTAATCCGTTGGATTCCAATCGAAGAAGGAACCCCACTTGGCGGGTTTATCGTGCATGAGATCAATCTACTCGGTCGCTACACTTGGAGATTCTACGATCCAGTGCCTTCTCTCGATAGTGGTGAGACTCCGCCTATCCTTATCCGTGAGCTTCCCAGGGTAAGCCCTTAATACCATTTTACTTCTTTGTGACCGCAGCACTCACAGAAATAGTCCAAATACTGGACTCCGAGCTCAATCATGCCCAGATCGGTGACTATTCCGGTGCCAAGAACGGGCTCCAGCTCGAAAATTCAGGACAAATCAAACAGGTTTATTGTGCTGTCGATGCGAATGTTCTTACGGTCCGGGCTGCAGCGCAATCTCAATCATCACTTTTGCTGGTGCACCATGGGATCGGCTGGAATGAACTTTGCCCCGTCACGGGTGGTCGATACCAATGGCTCAAGGAGGCGATAGAAAGTGACCTTGCTATCTACAGCTCACACTTGCCGCTCGATGCCCATCCCCAACTAGGTAATAACGTCCACCTTGCCCAGAAGCTCGGGTTTCCAGATTCTCAACCCTACTTCGAGGAAAAAAATTGCCAGATTGGGAGGCAGATTCACTCGGAAATTTCCCGGGCTGAATTGGTTGATCGTATAGATCGTGAACTGGGAAAGCAGCCTCATCTCATCGGGGCGGGCCCCGCAAGCTGTCAGCGAATAGCTCTGATTACGGGTGGAGGTGGGAATCTGATTCATCAGGTCGCAGCGGACGGATTCGATACGTTGATTTCCGGCGAAGGGAACCACTGGACCTTTTCAGCAGCCCACGAATATGGCATGAACCTCATTCTCGGAGGTCACTACCTCACCGAAACCTATGGAGTGAAGGCCCTGGGCTCTTATCTTGATGAGAAGTTTAAGCTTCCCTGGTCGTTCATTGACGAACCTAGCGGTCTTTAAGGTCAGTTCGCCTCGGAAGGGGAGGTATCACGATCATCCGGGCAGCCCTTAGGGCACTTCCGCGCCAGGACCAAAGCGACCAGAACGAGAAAGACCATCGCCGCCAGGAAGACAACCGGGAATACTTTAAGGCTTTCTGCGAAGGCGAAGTCAGGCTTAGCTAACGTCTCGCCTTCTTTGAGGTAACCTAGATAGCCTGCATACGCCAGCCCGAGCAGGCCATAGCCCATATTGTAAGCGAGCCCTCGGAAACTGAGGATAGTTGCCCGTTGAGAAGATTCTGCGTGTCGATTCAGGTAATAGGAAATGAAGTAGTTGAGCAGACTAAATCCGGACATCATGAGAAGAACAAACCAGAGACCATGAATCGGAATCGCCAGAGTAATGCCGCAGAAAGAGATAAAGGTGATCAGGGCGACGACCGAAAAGTTGACTGGGGGAGGAAGATATTTTGCTCCGATCCGCGCCAGCATCGGTAGGAAAATCCCGGCCATGGCCATCCCTGCTCCAATGAAGCCAAAGTATTTTTCTTCTATTTGAATCAATCGATAATACTCACTACCCAGAGTCAGGAGCATACGGATAATACTGTCGTGAAGGAGGCCGGTCAGAATAATGAGAAAGAGGACGGGCGTCGTGAGAATCTTCTTCCCTGCAGAAAGCACGCGCTTCCAGGCATCACCAGCATTCTTAGCCTCAATGTCTGAGTTATTCTCCTGCTCATAGTGCCCACCGGGCTCCACCATCATCGCGGTGGCAATACACGCTCCGCAGGCCATCAGGAAGGTGGCAATAACGGGTAGAGTGAGGACCAGACTTTCAGGCAGTTTACTGCCCGGATTGAGCTGAGCGAGCCAGCTATTGATTTGGTCTGCGTCGTAGAGTAATCCTCCGGCAATCATCGCGATCATAAACGCAGCCGACTGGTATTTCATGCAGCGTTCGAGCACGACGGCCCAGCGCCTCTTTTCATGAGCGGCCGCCAGTGAATCATAGGCTAAAGCCTCGTCGGCTCCGCTGGCGAGGGCCTCAGCAGCGCCACTGACAATCCGGTTCGCGAAAAACATCCAAAAGACGATGGTTGTTTCTCCCGGTGGGGCCAGAAGGATGAGGAGCATTTCCACTACCATCAGAGCGGAGGCCAGCCGGAGTAAAGTCGTGCGCCCGATGGTATCAGCCAATGCGCCCGATGGAACCTCCAGCACGACAATGGTGACCGCCCAGACTGTATTGAGTAGGACGAATTGGTCGGTCGTTAACCCGAAGTCGAGAAAGAGAACAGCAAAGACCGGATAGTAAAAGCGGGCATGGAAGAAAATGCGGAAAGCATAAAAGAGCTTCACATTTCTGAGGAGCGGATCAGTCACAAGTGGCAGAATTAAATCCGATTATGCCGATAGAAGCCAGACTATTTAATGCCTTCGACCCTGATTTCGACGCGACGATTGAGTCGCTCCTCGACGGGGTCGTTCGTCTGTTCCACGAGGGGTCTGGACTCTCCGTAGCCAATCACGGCAAAAAGATTGGGGTCCATGCCGGCGACGTCTTCGAACCAATCTGCTACTGCTTGAGCACGGTCCTGACTTAGCTTTAAATTAAATTCCTCACTGTCGATGGAATCCGTATGACCTTCAATCGTAATCTTCAAGTCCTTCGCCTGGGACAAGTAGGTCGCTACCCTCTCTAATTTTTCCTCTCCGGAGGAGGTCAGGGAAGCGGAACCAAATTCAAAGAGTAATTCGCTCGAGAGGGTAATGAGAATGGGCTTCGATGGTGGACGCAATAAAGGCTGGGGCGCACTTAACTCCGGTTTCATTAATTCAGAAAGTTCATCTGCTCCGGGTAGTCCCTGTCCGGATACTTCCTCATCACTGCCTCCTGCAAGCATGGTTTGGGTCAAGGCTTCCCAATCCTGGTTCAGCTCCGCCGTCGTCGCGGCATCTGCCAGTGCTTGAGTTTTCACCTGGATTTTACCGGCTGGAGCACTTGGAAGCGCGGAGAGAGCGTCTCTCGGAATAATCGTCTGTCTCGCACTCAGTGGTTGGATTTGGTCTCGCTGCAGGGTGGGAGTCGGGATTCGAGGTGCATTGAGCGGACCGCTAAAGGAGGGAATTTCACCAGGTAGGATTTCCAGCGGTTGACGATCCACCTCCGGTTGGTTCCCTTGAATCCGTTGTGCCTCTGCCTGGAGGTATTGGGGATCGATGGTGGAGCGCGAAAGCTTGAACGATTTTGGTTCAATGGGGTCGACCACTGGGGCGCTGTAGTCCAGAACAAGGGATCGGAACCAGAAGAAAAGAAAGAGATGAAGTATCAAAGAAGCAGACATGGCGACGATGAGCCAGTTCAGCCAGCTTGGGCGCGGTTCTTCCTGCTCCAGATATGCTTCCATATAAATAAGATAGTCAGTTTTCTTCTGAAAACGAGTGCCTTCTCGCAAGGTCGTATTTAATCCGTAGGCGGATCATATCCCCGGTATTCTTTGTTGAGTTTGAGCAGGGCCTGGTCAGCTTCCTGATCATTGCCAGCACGTCGGTAAACGTCTTCCGCTTTATAAAGAGCCAAGGGGGTAAGTGCATCGTCTGAGATCAAGAGGGAGACGGTGCGATAAATTTTTCCGGCTTCTTCTAGCTTTCCTTCATTCGCTGACAGGTCTCCCAGATAAATGCGTGCTTGGGCATTTTCTATCCCTTCAGGATAGCGACGGAGGAGGAATTCGATCATCTTCCGGGCTTCATCATACTCGGCAGCGCCCAGAAGGGCTTCGATCAGAGGCGCACTCACTTCAAACCGGTCGGCATCATCAGGATAGTTGACCCGATACGTTTTCCATTCCCGTATCGCGGCTCCGTGCTTTTCCAAAGCCGACATCAATCGGGAGAGCCGGAGTTGAACACGCTGACGTTGATTCGCATCTTCAGTCGCAGCCAGGACCCGGCGGAGATAGGGCTCCGCTGCTGGCAGCTCCTTTTCGGATAGCTCCTGTCCTATCCATTCATAGACCTCAATGGGAAGAACCGTACTTTCGGGTTCTTTAATCAGCCATTCATCATAGAGCTCAGCCTCAGCTTGGGCCATTTCCAGGTCTTTGTTTTCCAGAGCCAGGCGTAAGAGTTCCTTGGTGGCGGCAGTCGAGTAGAGATCAGGAGCCAGAGCGCGCGCCTTCCTCCAGCTCTCTATACTGGGCTCTGTTTCTCCCAACTTTTGATAGGCGATCGCTAGCCAGTAGTGAATCTCAGCCGGATTCTCAACCAGAGGATATTCACTGAGGAGGGTAGTAAACCAGTGGACAATGGATTCAGAATCATCTTCTCCTGCTGCCAGGTATCCAGCGTCACGCAGTGCCTTTTCTCGCTGTGAAAAATCAGGATCTTGATTTAACAGGGTGGTCAGGGTTTTCAGGGCGGCTGGATTTTGTTCCAGGGTGAGTTCGGATTGTGCTTTGAGCCAGAGGGCGGTTGAGGCCAGGTCGGATTCAGGGAACTGCTGCAGAAATGCGGTCCACTGCTGCAGGGCCTCTTTGGCCTCTTCAGCTGCGGTGTAGCAAAAAGCGGTGCGGAAGAGGATTTGTTCCTGGTATTCCACGCTCTGAGACGTCAGCCAGTTCTTGGAGGAAGCTAATGCAGCGTAAAGAGGCAGTGCGGCGGTATAATCTTCATTTTCAAAAGCATCCTGAGCAACAATGAGTTGAGCGGCTTCTACGTGATCTGATTTTGGATAGTCGTTTAAAAAGGATTGAACCAGTGGGATGATTTCAGAATCCGGTAGCATTTGCATACTGAGGATTTTCCCCCATTCGGCCGATTCTCGTAGTGGGCTACTAGGGTCTTCCTCGATCATAGCGTCGTATGTCGAGTTCGCTGCACTCCACTCTTCAGTCAGTCGCTGGGACTCAGCCTGCATGAAGAGGAACTGGGCGAGGGATGAGGGAGGGATGAGGGTTCCAGTTTTCCCGTCTTCCCCTTTTTCGACTTCCTGGGAGACACGGATGACGGCTTCATAGTCATCCATGGCGTAGTAGGCCCGAACCAAGCCTAAGCTGGCTAACCCCAGCCAGTTATCCGGAGACTCCGTTCTCCGCACGATCTCGTAATAGGCGACGGCTCCGGGGAAATCATTTTCTTCAAAGGATAGATTACCAGACCGGACCGCGGCTTCGGCCCGGGTGGCGGCATCGGTGGTTAAGGAAAGGACTTTCTTAAGATAATTCTTAGCTTCGTTTGTTTCATTCTCAGCGATGGCGATTCTGGCCAGACGCAGGGCGGCAAAGTCACGGTAACGCCCTTCTTCGTTCTTCAGGAGGGCATCATAATCAGTTGAGGCTTTTTTGATGGTACCCAGCCGCTCGGCTGCGATGGCTCGAAAATAGTGTGCCCGCTCACGGGTAGCAGGGTCCGGACTGCGGCTTGCTTTCTTGAGCGGGCCCAGGGCTGATTCCCACTCTTCTGTTGCCAGGGCCATCTCGCCCAGGAGGAGATTGGCGTCCGGGGACTTGGTTGTCTTGGGTTTCTTCGTCAGAAGTAATTCGATCAATTGAGTGGCTTCCGGAAAGCGGCCTAATTCCCGATAGGCAAAAGCGGACTGGTAAAGAGCTTCCTCCTGATAAGTCCCGTCGGGATAAAAACGGATCAGCTCAAGAAAGGTGGTGACAGCCTTGGGATAGTCTTTGGCTTCCAAGGCAGCTGAGGCTTTTTCATAGAGGTCTTTCTCTGGAGGGAGAAGGTCATCCACATTAATCATCACCGCATCCTCAGATTGAGCTGAGGGAACGGGCTCCTGAGCAGGCAACCAGTAGCCTAGACAGCTCCAAAGCAGGAAAAAGGATATGACTGGCCGAGTCAGGCTACGCATCGTTACAGGATGCGTCATCTCTACGGTAATGACAACGCTCACTTTTGTGGAACAGTCTTTGCTACAGATACCAAAGAAACACCACTCCCTCCCCCCAAAGAAAGATGTTACACGTGTGACATCTTTCTTTGGGGGGAGGATGATTTACAAAGTAATGACACGGAAATGTAACCCTTTTCCATTCGTCGTACTCATATTAGCTCATTAATTTATTCATGATGAACAGGTTAGGCATCAAAGCCACAGCAGCCACGAGAGGCTTCAGTTTACTCGAGCTCCTCGCTGTGATGGGGATTATCATCATTCTCCTCGGGGTGAGTATTCCTGCTCTCGAAGGGATTACGGGATCATCTGGCCGGAAAGGCGCGATTCGTGTTGTTCTGAATGCCTTTGAGCGGGCGCGCGTTGCGGCCTTGGAATCATCTACGAATGCCTACATCGGATTTGCCAATGATACTCATCCCAGTCCCAAGATGAGGTATAAGAGTTTCATTATCTTCCGTGACCGGACCGATTATGACATCCCGCCTGCCGGCCAGTCTGGTGCGACGCAATACGTCGTCCTCTCGAAATGGGAAGAATTGCCTGGTGATATGTCCTTTAAGAGTGAGATTAACTCCTCCATTACCGGGAGTGGTAGTGTTCCCTTAAACATTACAGATGCCTCCATTCCTCGATTGAATGGGGCGAGCTTGTCTTATGTGCAATTCAATAGCACAGGTTCTGTTGCCTACCCGAATAGCACCCTCTTGAAACTCTTTCTTTACGAAGGCTTTTTTTCCGGAGCACGCGATAATTTCAGTTCGGTTGATCCCGGTTTTTTTGACATGATCGGAGTGTCCCGTTTTACCGGCCGGGCTCGACTGGAGATCAGTAACCCGGCCTTGTAATGAAATGATCATTCTTTTGAATAAGCGACGGCTCCAGGGCGGATTTAGTTTGGTCGAGGTCATTATTGCCCTTGGGGTGCTGACCGTTTCGCTCATAGGTATCCTGGCCATGTTTCCGGTGGCCTTTGATACCGCGCGCGAGAGCACTTACGAAACCAGGGTCGCTTTTATCGCTCAGTCCTTACTCTCTGATATCAAATCGACATCCAGGTCTAACAGCACGGCAGCACCGGATCCCAATGATCCTCCGGTCATTACCCGGGAGGCTCAGATTCTTGGCCGAGATTTGGGGTCCTTAGCTACCATTGACCTCGAAGCGCCCTCGAGCGTGGACTTTTTCTTTAGTCTCGATTTAGAAGGACAAATTCTAAATACACTTAATCAGGCAGATTTCGATAATGGCAGCCCGGCCAGCGGATTCGTGGCCCGGGTTTCCTCGACGTACAATGATCCGACCGATCCCAGTGCTGCGTATCCGGGACTGACCGAAATCCAGATCGTGGTGGAGGCCCCGGGGGCGGCCCCAGTGACTGCTCGGAAATCCTACCCCTTTGTGACTCTTCTCTCCCTCCCCTAATCTGGAACTCAAGAACTTAGAAAACCAATGAGAACACTCTGCCATCTACCATCTTCGACCTACGGGAGACGCAATGCGTTTACGCTGGTGGAACTCTTAGTGACGATGGGCGTCTTGAGTATTCTCATGCTTTTACTCTTCAGTTTTTTTGATCAGGCTGCCAAAGGCTGGAACCGGAGTGAGCAGAAGATCGATGCCTATCGGGAAGTGCGGGCCGCTTTTCACTATCTCCGTCGTGATTTACAATCGATGGTGGTTTCTGAGAGTTTGCCCTGGGTTTACTTACAAAATCCAGTCAATGAGACCAGCCCGGAGCTGGAGGCTGCTATAGGTGGAGATCCATCTGACGCCGCACAGGGACAGGCGATTTTCTTTCTGGCGGCGATGTCATCGGAAGCTCAGTTGGGACAGGGGTCCAGTGACCTCTGCTCGGTCGGTTACTACCTCAGTTGGGGGCCGGATTGGGATAGTGCCCAGTCTCCCGGTTTTGCCCCATCTCAATCCTATAAATTACATCGCTATTTTAAGCACAGTGATGAGACTTGGCTTTCCAGCGGGATTGGCTTACAGCCCTTTCTCACCGACTTTGATCCCGCGAATTTTATCAGCGGGTCCCCCTTATTCATTCGTCCAACGGGTGGCCTCAATGGAGATGAGGTCATTGCCAGAAATGTGGTCAATTTTGAAATCACTCCTTATCGGACGAACACAACCACGGGGGCGGTCCAGACTCCGGCCCCATTCCAGTCATGGGCGAACTTTGCTGCCCGCAATGATCCCAATACGGGTGCACCTATTCCCGGCAGTGGCGCCTATGTCAAACCGGATGGATTCATCATTTCATTAGTGGCGTTTAATTCAGATACGGCGCTCAAACTGGGAGCAAATCAGAACAGCTGGCACTTCCAGACCAATAGCATCGAAGCCGCGGGAACACCTCAACTCATCCGGGAAAATGCCCAGGTCTTTAAAATGAAGGTGGCGGTACAGTGATGAAAAGGATGAAGTCAGAAGTCAAAAGGCAGAATACCGTTGGTGGAGGCGGACACGGCTTTGCCCTCGTCTCTGTGCTGATCGTCGTCGCCGTCCTGACCATCATGTGTGTCGCCTTCATGCAATCCATGCGCATCGATCGCCTCACCGCCCGCGCTTATATGAATACGGTGCGGGCGGAAATGGCTGTGGATGCTGGAATTCAAGAGGCCATTCAACTCCTGACTTCAGATTTTACCCGTAATGATCAGTATATTGTTTATCAAGCGGAACTCAATGATGGTTCTCAAATAATGCCTTACACTATCATTGGCCTCGCTCAAAATGGAGCAACAAACGCAGCCACTCGCACTGTTCAGAGCTTCCCTCTCATCTCCAATGCAGATCCTAATAACCCAATTATACTAAGCGGTGCGACACTTCCTGAATACAGTGATTTGCAAATTGGGAGTGGAAGTAATACAGAGACGACGGTAGCAGAGCCTAAGCTTCCAGATGCTCTTCTGTCCAATTTTGGTCAAATAACAACACCTTTAGGGAAGCCGCGAACTGACTGGGTAGATTTGCAAAATGCTGATGGTATTACCGTTAGTCGCTTTACCTTTTGGATAGAAGATTTGCAATCAAAGCTTGATCCATCAGTTGTGGGGAACCTTGCTGGGGGATTTCATCAAAGAGGCCTCACAATTGCTGAGCCGAGCGAAATCGCTCTATATACACTTTTTGATCCTTCACTAGCGGAAGACGACCCTAACAGTCCGCAATCTGATGCGCAAACGGTCGTGGATAATCGAGAATGGTTCATCACACCATTGTCACTTCCGCGAATTCTGTCGAATATCGATATAGAGGTGGACACCAGTCCTTTTCATCTACTCTATCCTGGATTAGGTTTTGAATCTTCCGCCATCCCAACAATTCCAAGAGGGTTTGGATATGCTGAGGAGAATCGCCCCAAAGTTGCACTCAACGATCTTTTGGAAGATAGCGCGATTTTTCCCTCTGCAGAAGACCGAGTTGAACGTATCGCCTCAACAATTGAAACGAACTTACCGTCATTCGCATCCACTCGAAGTGGAGGGATGAACGCAGAAACTTATCTGTATCAATTGGCAGCTTCGATAATTGATTATGCCGATGAAGATAAACAAGCCACTGTAGGCACTGCTCCGAGTGGCAACTTGTATCGAGGCTTGGATGCTTATCCTTTGATGCGTCAGTATTTTATGTGGACGCAATATAAAAGCAGGTCTCAACGAGGGTCGCGCTGGCTATTCACGATTTTAGTCCATCATTACATAGAAATTTGGAATATGGGGGAAGAACCGATTTGGGGAACTCTCCGATTTGATCCTCAAAATGAGTACATCGCCACACTCGGAGGTTCTTCAGCCCAACTGAATAGTCCAACTTCACCTCTCAGCGGATTCCTTGAAGTCGCAATTCCTGAAGAACAGTCTCTTCGGCCTAATGAGAAAAGAGTGATTTATTGTGGGGCGGAAGAGAGTCGTGGAGTTTCATTTGGACGCCCCCCAGATAGCTTCTCCATGCAACAACATAACAATTCAAGCTATACTCTCTCATGGCAGTAAGAATCTTCAGGTGAATTTGTTTTAGTCGATAGGGCACCAGGCGGAATGTTCCGGTCTGCGCGTAGCAGAGTGACTCTAAACACAGGAACAGCACCAAATACCTCTTCAAGTTGGAATGCCAGTATTCCTGGACATATTTATAAAGATTCCACAAACAATTTTCTCAACGGGAATGTTGGGGATCCTAGGGCCAGTTATTTCATTCAGGCTCCACAAGATGCGAGTAATTATGATGTTCGGTCGGTTGTGGGAGGGAGAACGATTCGCGTAGGATTGTTAGGAAATTCATATGGTGAAGTTAGTCCGGAAGACTGGCCAGATAGAGCTTTTAACGATAATCCGGGCACGCAGATTGGCTCTGATGCGAGAACACCCTTAGATGTTACCCCCCCCGCTAGTCGGGAAGAGCTCGCCATCGTCAGCTACCGTGCCGATACGCCAGGGTTTGAAACAAGCGCTGAACTTGGTCATATCTATGATCCAGGTCAATGGAGACAATATTCTGGCACTAATCTGTCTGCCGCAAAGGCGGCTTGGCGAGATATAACCAATTCAACAGCAGCTGATAATCGTTATGGGGGAGGATTTACTCTAAAAATCGGTAGTCCAGAATTCACCCGATTCGATCAGGATGGCACACGTGCAACTGAACTGCTTGCCCTTTTCACTTCTGATACTACCGAGAATGAAACTGGGAAAGTGAATATTAATACAGCGAGTAGAGAGGTGCTACGAGCTTTGGCGGCAGGCATTCGGTTGGGAGATGGAACTCTAACAGCTCCATGTTTAGGTTCATTCCGGTTAAGAATGGGGCCGTAAATATCTGATGGAGCTGTTAGAGTTCCATCTCCCAACCGAATGCCTGCCGCCAAAGCTCGTAGCACCTCTCTACTCGCTGTATTAATATTCACTTTCCCAGTTTCATTATCGGTAGTCC
>JBCBYL010000105.1:0-8285 GCA_039815855.1 Verrucomicrobiota bacterium | reverse complement strand
GTTTAAGCTCCCTGACCGTGAGCCGCGATTACTCCTGCTCAATGTGACTAAAGAAGGTGATGTGACCGCTGGTGACATTCAATTAGAGTCAGGTATCGAAATCGTTAATCCCGAGCAAATCATCTGCACCCTCGATCGCCCTCAGAAATTTGAAGCGGAGTTCGAGGTCAAGGTCGGCCGTGGTTATGACAGTGGTGAGGACAATAAAGCAGAAGAGCAGTCGATTGGTGTCATCCCGATTGATTCACTCTTTTCTCCGGTGAAGAAAGTGAAGTACCAGGTCACCAACACCCGTGTGGGCCAGAAAACAGATTACGACAAACTCATTTTGGATCTGTGGACCGATGGTCGCTTAACCCCGGATGAAGCGCTTTTACAAGCATCAGCGATTCTTCGCCGCCACCTCGATATTTTTGCTGACTTCGATAAAGAGCCAGTCGAATTCGAAGAGGTTGAAGAGAAAGCCAGCACTCAGGACAGTGCGCTCAAGAAACTGCTCAACATGAGTGTGAACGAAATTGAGCTTTCCGTGCGTGCCGCGAACTGCTTGAACAACGCCAATATCACTACCGTAGGTCAACTGGCCATGAAGAGTGAGGCTGAAATGCTCAAATACCGTAACTTTGGTAAGAAATCTCTTAACGAAATTAAGGACAAGCTCACTCAACTGGGCCTTTCTCTCGGAATGAAATTCGAGGATGGTTTAGTTGATATCCCACAGGACGCTGAAGAAATTCCTGTTGAAGTCTAATCCGGAAGGATCGAATCACCATGAGACACCGTAAAAATTCAGTCAAACTTGGCCGGAAGACCGAGCATCGGGAAGCGATGTTCGCGAATCAGGCCATTAGTTTGATTCGACATAAACGAATTAAGACGACCTTAGCTAAAGCGAAGGCACTCAGACCGTTTGCAGAGAAACTGGTTACCTTAGGTAAAAAGGGAACCCTGCATCATCGTCGCCTGGCTGTTTCTCGCTTAGGTGGTCAAAAGCCTGGAGAAACTTCGGCTAAAATCCTCTTTGATCAAATCGCGCCGCAGTACAAAGATCGCGAAGGGGGCTATACTCGCATTATTAAGCTTGGATTAAGAAACAGTGATGCGAGTTCGATGGCTATCATCGAGTGGGTCGAATCTGATGCGCCAGCTTCTGAGACAACGGAGGTGGTCGAAGCAACCGCTGAAGAATCCACTGAAAAGGAGAAGACTCCTAAGGCGAAGCCCAAAGCCAAGGCGAAAGCAAAAGCCAAGCCCAAGGCAGCCGCCAAGACCGATTCAGAAGAGTAATCTGTTCTTTCAGAATTATAAAATTCTTTAAAAACCCGCTCCTCACCGAGCGGGTTTTTAAATGACTTAGTCACTTTAGTACCGGATCTGCCGATTATAGATTTCTTCCATATTCTCGTGAGTCAGGTTGACCTCGAGTTCCTCTTCCTCTGATTGGATGGTGACTGGAACCAGCCAATATCCCGTGGCGTATTTGGATTTATACTGGCCGTAGAGGCGATAGGCACCGGGTTCGAGTCCATGGAAAGTAAATTCTCCAGCTTCATTTGCGCGAGTCCTGGCGGCTGCGTTCTCAACAGCGGTCCCGCCAATTGCCATCAAGTCTAAATTGTTATAACCATCATTGAGTGAGAAGCGAGAGGAGGTGGCCAGCCAGCGATCATCTCTGACATGCTTGATCTTCTTCGCAACCTCATCCGGGATGAGCACCAGCTCGATATTGGAAAGAATTTGAACACGATTGATTTTCAGCTCGACCGAGCCTGTCCCTTTGAGGATGGCTCCTTCAGGGGGAACGTCGTTCTCGCTGGATTGTGGCGCGACAGTCGTCTCCGTTTGAGGGGGTTGCGGCTCTTCTTTCGGTTGGCAGGAAGTCATGAACAAGATGCCACTAAGAAGGAACAGAAAAGACCATCGATTCATTGAAAAAGAGTAGCACATTCACTTTTGTATATCAAAGCGGTCTTGCTATATTGATGGAATGCTAGTGGATCCACGATTTGATGATTTGGCCCGTGTTTTGACGGGGTTTTCCTGTGAACTTAAAAAAGGAGAGAAGGTCCTGATCGATGCCTTCGATATTCCGGATGAGATGGTGATCTCTCTGATTAAGGCAACCCGGAAGCGAAAGGCGATTCCGTTTATCAATCTCCACCGCGCCAAGGTCAGTCGTGAACTCATGATGGGGGTCACTGCGGAGCAAGTCGAATTTTCCAAAAAAGTTGAAATGCAGAGAATGAAGGGAATGGATGCCTACATCGCTCTGCGAGGTTCGCACAATATCTTTGAGTCTTCTGACGTGCCGACAGAGAAGAAACAAATGGCCATGAAAACCATGCGCCCAGTGCAGAATTTCCGTATTAATGAGACGAAATGGGTCGTCCTGCGCTGGCCGACGGAAGCCATGGCTCAGCAGGCCAGCATGAGCACGGAAGCGTTTGAGGATTTCTACTTTCAGGTTTGCACCCTCGACTACGGAAGAATGCAGCCGGGAGCATTGGCATTGAAGAAATTAATGGATAAGACAGACCGGGTTCACATTAAAGGGCCCGGCACCGATCTCCGTTTTTCTATGAAGGGGCTGCCGGGAATTATCTGTGGAGGGAAACGAAACATACCAGATGGTGAAGTGTTCTGTTGTCCGGTGAGAGATTCTGTGGAAGGCGTGCTGAGCTACAATGTCCCGACTGTTTATCAGGGGATCGATTTCACCGATGTCCGGCTCGAGTTTGAGAAAGGGAGAATCATGAAGGCCACTTCGAATCATACCAAGGCGCTGAATAAGATTTTAGATTCGGATGAGGGCGCGCGTTACATCGGAGAATTTAGTCTCGGGTTTAACCCGCATATTCTGGAGCCGATGCAGGATACCCTTTTTGATGAGAAGATTGCCGGCTCCTTTCACTTTACTCCCGGGATGGCCTATAAAGAATGTGATAACGGAAATAAGTCACAAGTGCACTGGGATATGGTCTCGATCCAGCGTAAGGACTACGGCGGGGGTGAAGTCTGGTTCGACAATAAACTGATCCGTAAAGACGGGATCTTTCTTCCTAAGACCTTGCAGAAGTTGAATCCGGATTATCTACTGAAGAATTCATAGCGTTCCGATTTTCCAGAAAGACCCTTAGTTCGGAAACCTGCTGGGGGGAGCCAATCACCAGCACCAGATCCCCCGGTTCTAATTTCTCACTTCCAGAGGGGTTGAGGATGTCCTTCTCGTTTCGTCGGATGGCGGCTACTTGCACGCCTACCCGTTTCGGGAGTTGAAGATCAATCAGAGTCTTATCGGAATGAGGATACCCGGGAGGGACGGCGACCGTCTCCATGATCATGTCCTCAAAGTCTGCCTGATGGGTGCGGATTTCTACTTCAGAGAGCACCTTGTTCGCCTCTTTGATCCGTTCGTTGTTTCCGATCAGGAGCACCCGATCGCCTGGATAGAGACGGGTTTCAGGCCTCGGGTTTCCGATCAAAAATCCATGCCGTTCGATGCCGGCAACAGAAACATCAAAGCGCACCCTGAGGTCGAGGTTGGCCAGGCTCTGGCCGGCCACAGCTGGATCCTCGGGGATGGTGCATTCGACAATGGTCAGGTCCCAATCCTGATGCGAGTCCAGTAAGTAGGGGAGTTTCTGGTCCTTTCTGAGTCGGTCATGGGAAAGGGCTTCTTCCATCGAGAGTTCGAATTTGGAATGAAGCAGGATGAGTTGCCGGCGCAGGTAAACAAAAATGGCCAGCGCGGCGATCAGGATCAGGCCCAGGGCCAGGAAGCTGACTTTGGTTTGCGGGATGAGCGTCCAGAGCCAGACGACGATGATGATCGTGGCCACCGACATAAAGGCGAGTTCCAGAATGCGCCTCAATCGATTGGCTTCTGGCCGATGCCTTGGGATGATGGCCTCCGCATAAATCATACTGACTGCGCCTAAATTACGCCATAGCGAGAGCATCGGCGCTGCAGCCAATCCGATCATGAGACAGACAAACAGAGCTAAGGTGCCGCTGGGAAAGAGGAGGTCTGTGCCATACCAGGATTCGACTTTGGGGTAAATCGGTTGCGAGAAAATGACGATCCCGGTGACAATGAGCACTTCCCGGATGATTTGGATGATCCGCTTTTGACTGAATTTCCAGATCAGGCTCCTATTCTTCAGTGCCACGACCGCTTCGATCCAGCGTCGGTAGGTCTTGAGTAATTGATGCAGCCAGCGTGGTTCATGTTTTAAGACGAAATCACTGATCGACTCTGAATTCCGGATCAAGAGCGGGGAGGCGGTCGCGGTCAGGAGACAGGTGCCAATCGCAATCACAAAAAAATTGGGGGGGAGCTTTTGTGCACTGACCCCGATGCCGGCGATGACAAAGGAGAATTCACCAATCGGAGTGACAAAGAGAGCCGTGCGAATCGAATTTTTCAGGGGAGTCCCGATCAAGAGAAGGCCTAACCCGTAGCCGACGAACCGGACGATTAAGGTCAGAACGGATAAGATGAGGATCTCTTTCCAGACATTCGGCACTTCATAGATGTTGATCAGCATCCCGACCGAGGTGAAGAAGAGAGCGGTAAAAATGATTTGGGTGCCGTGCAGAAGTTTTTCGATCTGTCGATTGGCTGGCACCTCGGAAATGAGCGCACCAAAAAGAAAAGCACCCAAGGCCAGGGAATAACCAACCTTCACCGTCAGGACAGAGATGATTAACAGCAGTCCGGTAATCAGGATGGTCGTTAATTCCGTCGTTGCCTTTGATCGGAGCAGGTTGACTAATTTCGGCATAAAGAAGAAGCCAAGGACAAGGAGGAAGAGAATGAAGATGATAAGTAAGACCGTTGTCTGTAAGGCTTGGCCCGCCGTATCCGAACCGCTGGCGGTGTAGTCGGCAAACTTGACGTAGGACCCGAGGAGAGTCAGGAGAATGACGACCAGTGCATCCTCAATAATGACGGTGCCCATTGCCAGTTGGCCGGGCCGTTCATGGTTCTGTTTCGTGTCCTGTAACACCTTACTGATGATGGCAGAACTGGAGATCAGGATCATGGAGGCCATGAAGATCGCCTCCATCTCATTAAACCCCATCAACTGTGCCGCGGTTCGAATCAGGTTAAAAATGACCAGAGCCGCGACCAGATTCGAGAGGACAAGCTGCACGCCTAACCGCCTCAACTTCCGAATACTGAATTCGACCCCAATCCCGAAAAGGAGGAAGATCAGCCCCAGTTCAGCCAGCGAGCGAATGGTATCGACATCCTTGATGACCTCCATCGGTGAATTCAGAGGCCCCAGGAAAATACCCGCCAGGAGGTAGCCGACGACCGCAGAAAGACCGATCCGCTGGGTGATCCAGCCACAGATTCCCGCCGCTAAAAGGACCAGCGCCAGGTCCTGTACCAGTTCAATATTTCCAGATGCAGCCAGAATCACAACCGAACCATAGAGAAGCCGCCCACTGAAAGCAATGGCGGGGCCAGGCCGATTCCAACTGTTTCACTCAGCAGGTATAAAAAATGCTTCTCAGAGAGGGTGAATAGGGTTGCGGTAAGTAGCAGAGGTGACATGGTGGCTGGTCATGATTTCTAGATCCATCGCATTAGGGATACTTGCTCTTTTTTCTGCATTAGCGATCCCGGTATTGCAGGCGAATCCTTCTGGAGAGCAGGTCATCGCTGGTGATGTGGATATTTCACGTGCGGGATCGACCCTGACGGTCAATCAGGGCAGCGACCGTGCGATCATCAACTGGCAGGACTTCTCTATTGGTGCCGGTCAGCTGACGCAGTTTGTCCAGCCCTCAGCCAACTCTGCGGCCCTTAATCGGGTCACGGGTTCGAATGTCTCATCCATCTATGGAACCCTGCAGGCGAATGGCCAGATTTACCTGATCAATCCGAATGGAATTGCCATTGGCCCGACAGGAGTGATCAATACCCAGAGCTTCATCGCTTCCACCCTGGATGTCACCAACGAGGAATTCCTTGCTGGTGGAGATATGACCTTTCGTCATTCTCATCCCAGAGCCAATGTACAGATTGTGAACCTGGGCTCCATCAGTGCTGACGGTGGGGACATCGTACTCATTGCGCAGGAAATTGATAACAGGGGCAGCCTGAACGCAGGTCGGACCGTCGGTCTGGCGGCGGGGAGCGAAGTCCTCCTGACAACCACCGGTGATGAGCGCCTGTTCATTCAGGCCGGAAGCCGTGCCGGTTCCGTGCAAAACAGTGGGTTGATCGAAGCTACAATGGCGGAGCTCAAAGCAGCAGGCGGCAACGAATACGCCCTCGCTATTAATAACACCGGTCTGGTCCGTGCTACCGGGGCTGAGAAAGTGGGCGGACGGATCATCCTCCGCGCTGATGGTGGAGTGGTGAAAAACGAAGGAGAGATCATCGCTTCTGACACCACGGGTGATGTGGGTGGCACCGTTCAAGTTTCGGCAGAAGAAATTGTCTTAGCAGCGGATTCACTCATCGATGCCTCTGGAACCGAATCCGGTGGATCCATCACCATCGGTGGTGAATTCCGTGGGGAAGCCGTCGGCGATGCACCGAATGCGGAATCTGTGGTGGTGGAAGAAGACGCTCAACTCTATGCCGATGGAGGTGAGGGAAGGATCATTCTCTGGTCAGACGGAACGACCGTATTCGAAGGTGCTATTTTTGCCGGAGGGCAAGGTTTCGTTGAAGTCTCCGGTAAGCAATTCCTTCACTTTGCCGGAACCGTAGATACCGATGGCGGCACCCTCTGGCTGGATCCGTTTGATTACATTATCGATGCTATAGCTGCCGGTAATATCGTCACGGCGCTGGGATCCAACAATGTCGTCATTAATACCAATCTCGATGATGGCACTCAGGGGTCACAAGGGGTTGGTACTGCCGACGGGGACATCA
Source organism: Verrucomicrobiota bacterium (assembly GCA_039815855.1). Classification (GTDB taxonomy): domain Bacteria; phylum Verrucomicrobiota; class Verrucomicrobiia; order Methylacidiphilales; family JBCBYL01; genus JBCBYL01. The sequence continues at coordinate 1,387 of JBCBYL010000105.1, read as the reverse complement.
CCGTTAATTCCGATATGTTCTATGATTCCGCTTTTGATCTGACCTTTCTCGCGATCGGTGACGTCCAATTCAATGCATCGGTCCAGAACCGGGCTGAAACAGGAGGCGGGGATATCAACGTCGTGTCCGGATGGGATGGGACCACCGCCTTTGATGCGACGACCTTCCTGGCGGAGGATGTGATCAGTACCACGCTTTTTGGAACTGGCGGCACTTCCATCCAGTTGGGAGATGGCAGCCAGGCAGTGGCGGTGGCCGTGGGGAGCCGGTCCGGAGACACGAATGTGTTTGGTTATGATGTTAACCTGCAAGCGAAGAACGGTAGCGGAATGGGTCGGTTTGCGCAAATTGGGTTCAACGCCACGGATCAGGGAGCTGCCTACTCGATTACTGGCGATATTAACGTGCGCGCGACCAATGACATCACCGCCACCGGCGGAGACACGACCAGCTATGTCTATGCGCAGATCGGACATGTGGGAGCGGATATAGATCCCGATCCAGGGATTGAGGCCAGCGTGGACGCTGACATCAGCATCACGGCTGGAAATGATATCACTTTCCGTGCAGGAAATGGATTTTTCGCCTATGCCCAAGTGGGTCATGGTGGACGTGGAGCCTGGGGCGATTTTCAGGGGGAGATTCTCATTTCCCATGCAAATGAAGTCACTTTCGCCGCAGGTGGAATTAATGATACGTACGCCCAACTGGGGCATGGAGGTGTGCTCGCAGTCGGTAATCATAGTGGAACGATTACGATTAATGAGGCGGGTGATTTGAATTTTGAAGGCGGCAGCGACTTTAGCGCCTACGCACAACTAGGTCATGGTGGGAGAGAGGCAGACGGGAATCACAATGGAGACATCACCATCACTCAAGCAGGTGCCCTGATGTTTATCGGAGGAATCGATATTCAAACGTATGCACAGTTAGGTCATGGAGGACCGAATGTTACGGGGAATCTAAGTGGAACGATTACGATAACGAATGCGACTGATTTGATCTTTACCAGTGGTACTGGGTTTAATGCCTACGCGCAACTGGGCCACGGTGGATTCTCTGCGGATGGCACGTTCGCAGGAGGTATTGATGTAACGGCCAATGGCTCGGTAAACCTGACCGGAGCTGGTGGGGCGGATCGCTATGCCCGGATCGGTCACGGAGATCAGGTAGGTAATGGGGACACGAATACGGTCAGCGGGGATATTCGCTTAGTCGTGGCAAGTGATCTATCGCTCAATGATGCCAACACCCAGATCGGTCACCAGACCGATGCTGGCACCTACACCAGCGGTGACACGGTGATCGGGGTCGGGAGAACCTTCACGGCCGCGGCCGGTAGCCGACTCGACAGCGCCACTAACGTCGCAGCAGGTGATTCAGCGGG
>JBCBYL010000061.1:0-14277 GCA_039815855.1 Verrucomicrobiota bacterium | reverse complement strand
TTATGGCTGTCGTAGAAGATCGCTGGGATGAGTGGCAAGCAAGGGTCGCAGAGGTTACCGGCTCTCAGAAATAATCTGATTTCACCGGGTTGACCTCTTCCTTTGTTTCGCCATAGTTGCAATTATCTTGATTCTACTCTTTAGCATGATCCACGACCGTTCTTCCGCCTAACCACCCATCCCATTATGTTCTCACTCTCTCTCATCGATACCGTCATTATTGTTGTCTACTTGATGATCACGATGGGCGTGGGGCTTTACATGACCAAACAGGCCTCAAAGAGCTTGGATCACTACTTCCTGGGTGGTCGTTCTCTGCCTTGGTATTTCCTCGGCATGGCCGGCATGGCGATGTGGTTCGACCTGACGGGGACCATGATTATCACCGCCTTCCTCTACATGCTTGGGCCCCAGGGCCTCTTTGTCGAATTCCGCGGGGGAGCCGTACTCATTCTTGCCTTCTTAATCTGCTACACCGGTAAATGGCACCGACGTTCCGGATGTATGACGGGCGCAGAGTGGATTGCTTACCGCTTCGGAATCGGAGCTGAGGCAAAATGGATGCGTGTCTTTAAGGCCGCCTCCACCTTTCTGATTACCATTGTTCTCCTCGCTTACCTGGTCAGAGGAACCAGCCTCTTTGTCGGAGTGTTTATTCCTTATTCCCCGATGGTGGTCACTGGGATCGTCCTCGGTTCATGCGCAGTCTATACCATGATGGCCGGCTTCTACGGAGTGGTTCTGACCGATGTCGTTCAGGGTGCCATCGTTTTAGTCTCCTGTGTCATCGTTTCCATCATGGCATTTATGATGGTGCCTGATGTCGGATTTATCAGTGAACTGGCTGAATCTGTCACCGGGAACAAATCCTGGGCTGCAAGTATCCCAAAATGGCAGACAGAAATGCCCACTGGCTATGAAGATTACGAATTCCTGATCTGGATCGCCTTCTTCTACCTCTTACGCAACGTCATGTATGGTCCCGGCACAGGCGATGAAAACCGCTACTTTGGAGCCAAGAGCGACCGCGATTGCGGCCTACAATCCATGCTTCAAGGGGTCACTGTGGCCTTCCGCTGGCCGATGATGATGGGTTTCGCGATTATGGGACTCTTCCTGATCAGCACCCTGTTCCCTGATATGAGCAAAACCGTCGACGCGGTAGATGCCATTAAACAGTATCACCCTGAGAGCGTTGAATCGAAGGGCATGTGGAATGAATTGACCACCAGCATTGTTAATTCACCCGAGAAACAGGATCCCGCACTGATCAAGAGCCTCGAAGAATCATTGGGCGAGGAGTGGAGAAAACGACTGGTGGTGGTGGGCTTTGAAGGCGGTGTGAATCCTGAACAGATTCTTCCTGCGGTGTTGCTCAATAGTATCCCTTCCGGACTAAGGGGGCTTCTGATTGTTGCCATGTTGGCTGCGATGATGTCGACCCTGACGGGCGAAGTGAACAAGACTTCCGCCCAGTTCGTCAAGGACATCTATAAAGTATCGATCCGCAAGAAAGCAGGTAATAAAGAGTTGATTGCTGCGGCTTACCTTTCCACCGCATTTATCGTCATTGCATCATTCGTTGTTGGAATTTATGCCGACAGTATTGACGAGATCTGGAAATGGTTCCTGATGGGGCTGACAGCCGGATCCATCGGCCCCTATGTCTTACGGCTTTACTGGTGGCGGTGTAATGCCTGGGGCCAAATTGGCGGCACCGTGATTGGTGGCATCGCTGCGGTCGTCCAGTATGCGATCTACCCTGAACTCGGTCAGGTGCCACTGTTCATTATTATGACAGGTATTTCCATCATCGGAACCGTCGCCCTCTCCTACATGACCCCGGCCACCCCGATGCCTATTCTCTTGAATTTCTACAAGACGACCCGGCCCTTTGGATGGTGGGGGCCGCTCAAAGCGAAAATCGATCCAGAAGAACATCAACTTTGGGAGAAAGAACACCGAAATGATATCATCTCGGTTCCCCTGGTCATGACCGCGCAGGTCACCATCTTCCTGCTCCCCATGCAGTTGATGATTAAAGCATACAGCTCATTTTTTATGACCTTACCCATCTTCCTGATCAGTGCAGCCGGCGTCTACTGGTTCTGGTGGCGCAATCTACCTTCGAAGGAAAATCCGGGTACGGACCGTGCCGACCCACTTGCTTTTCTCAAGGACCCTGACTACGACGGCCCCGGCAAAGAAGCCGTCGCTGACGTCATCGGCGAATCAAAAGACTAAAGACTAAGTTCGCCCGCCTTCTTAATATGAGCTCTCACCTGGGAGTCATACCTGAGCATTCTCCATAACTCGATGAAGATGAATGCAACCACAGAGGGCACAGAGCACTCAGAGACCGTAAGTAAAGAGACCCTGTGTTCTCTGTGCCCTCTGTGGTTCAAAAACCGGGACGGTTTAAACCGACGCTAGCGTGACCAGGACGGTTGCGATCTCTTTCGGGCTCAGCTCCATCTTGATCTGGTTCCCCTCCAATTTCGCTTCCTTATCGATTGGCTCCTCGTTCAGATCCGTTCGCTGGGCAGCGGTCGGAGCCTTCTGAAACTGGAATGCCCCAGCCTGGGTTTCGTCAGAACAATTGAAGATCCGAATCATCAGATCTGAGCTGCGTGATGCCCGTTTCATTCCGCTCACGACCCAGCAGGGATTATCAATTTCCAATAAGCCGTAGGTAGAGGGAAGGGTTCCGGATCGGGCCCGAGTCTCAGCAGCCATCATCGGGGCAGAAAAGCGGTCTGCTTCACGGAAGAGAAGCTCATGGCTCCTTCCTGTTTGTCCGGGATAGATCTTATACTGATAAAGGTGTTTTCCGATACCCTGTGCCAGATCGCCATGTCTGGCTTCCAAATCAAAATCACCAGCGGTACAGAAATTATTCTCGTAAGCACGCATGAGGGTGATTGCCATCGTAGCTGTTTCATCATCCAGAACCTCGTATTCTTTCAGCCCGCCACTCAGAATAGCAAAGCTCCCCTCATCCGTTTTCACTCCGGCGAAACGTAGCATCGGAAAGGTCAGGTTTGGAAAGTGTGAATAAGGATTTTCCTCTCTGCGACGGAACTGGCGAGTCACCACATCAAAGGGAGATTCAGCAAATGACTCATCCGCATCCAGTCGGGTCGGGAAATGGGCCCGCAGGCGATGATTGTGACATTGGTTTTCAAACTCAACTTCCACCCCAAGTGAAGGATCATTTTTCCCGAGCGAATAGCGGACTTGAATGGTCGTAGACACTAACTCCTTGGCCTCCCGCTTGGTCTGACGCCAATCGAAACGCTCGTCAGAACGTGGTGTGGTTTTTGGAATCTCTAAGACCAACTCAGCTTCGATACAGTTCTCCACCGGACTTTGCCTCAACCAAGTTCTCTTGGCTTTGACTTTGCGCGAATCAATGACCAGATCATCAATCGGCTTCACGCGAGACCAGGAATGCCCGACTTCACCCTCATCGAGGAAGTAATTGAGTCCTGAATAGACGCGACCGCTAGAGAGCTCTTCCAAATCGACCGTCCCATTTTCATTGATGGTGGCACGGACTTGATCGTTCTCTAAGACGAAAGACTCTTCTTTAGGCGTAAGTGGCACCACTTCGCCCGCCTTCAGAATGAAGGATTTGTAGCCAAGTGCGGGAACCTCCTTCGCTTCAAAGCGGACCGTGAATTCATCGGCATAACTCATTAACGCAAGATCAGCGTGATCGCGGAAGACCTTTCCGAAATACCCTGTCGGTTCGATCGCAAATGGAACGACTCCCCCCTGATCATCCTCTAAGCCAAAGCCCGCTTTCAATTCCAACTCTTGGGGGACATCAACGTGAGCCGTCACCAGTTCACTACGGACGTATGGAGAAGGATTGTAAACCGTCAGGACCACCCCATCTTGACCAAAGGACTCCGTATCAATTTCCCCCTGAATGGCCATCAGAGCTTCACTGCAAACCACATTTGCCGAGGACATCACATCTCGAAGACGATACATCGTATCCTCTTCGATTCGGTCAATTCCACATCCTCCTATAGTATCGTGTGGATGACATTTTAAATACTGCTTCCAGGCGACATCGAGATACTTCACCGGATAGGCAAGCCCAAGGAGATCCGCCTGGCAGGTAAACGGCTCAACCACACGGGTGAGATGGTTCTCGACGACGGTCATGAACGCCTTCTGGCGTGACCGAGCTGATAACATGTCGTTTCCAATATAAGAAAAGCCGAATTCATTGAACTTCATATGGCGAGCCTCGCCATTGATTTCGATCAGATCCTTGCCTTTGGATGCTTCGAGTAGAGCCTCCGCATAGTTCGGCATTGAACTGTAGAAGAGGGTGTCATCTCCCTCCAGATGCTCCTGGCAGCTGCGAATGACTTCATCTTCACGGAGGTCCGGGGTCGTGGTATCCATACCGTGCATGAAGGCGATTTCACCAAGACCAAATTGTTCTTTCTCACGAGCAAGCAGGTCTTTAAAGCTCTCCTCTACCTGATCCGATTGAATGGGACGATTTTCAGGAAAGACGTAACCGTGATCGTAGCGGTTCCCCTCGTCAGTCAGCTTAAACGGTGTGGCGTCTTCCTTCCAATGGAAGCGTCGATTCAGGCGATGCTCCATACCTGAATAGAAAGCCTTGCGCCAGACGTCGAAGTAGAAATTATACCGGGCTCCCGTACCAAAACGTGAAGTCAGCAGGGTGCTTCCATCCGCACCCCTCCAGGTGAATTCCGCTTTGGGAAGTTGGTCTTTCGTCACTCCACGATAGAAAAACGCGACTTCAATCCCGAATCCACGGTAAATTTGAGGAAGCTGACTGCATTGCCCCCAGCCAAAGGGTGTGTATCCCACTTTCATCACCGGACCGAATTCTTCGACCAGCATGTGCCCATAGAGCATATTTCTGACAATGGATTCCCCGGAAATGAGGTTCATATCGAGAGCACTGTACCAAGGCCCCGCATTGATTCGCCCGGCAGAAATGAATTTCTTCAGCCGCTCTTTATTCTCAGGCATGATTTCCAGATAGTCCTCAATCGGCACGGCCTGTGAGTCTAAAAGAAAATGATAATCTGGAATTTCATCCATGATATCGAGGAGATCATTAATGAAATCGACCGTCATTTTACGAGTGTGTTGGAAATCGAGTGTCCACTCCCGATCAAGATGAGTATTAGGAATAAAGTGTCCGTTCATATGTATCAAAACGCCCAATCATCAGGCGAATGCAACATATCAGAATGAGTCCGAAATAAAGCAAGAATAAATCGTTTCTCGGATGGTAAATAGCTCGTCAAGCGTGGATTGAGGATGTGATGGCTTGATCGAAAGCGGTGTGATGCTTTGATGATTTGATGCAAAAGCGGAAAATTCTGTATCGCGGGAAATGGTTAACTTTTTGCGAAACACTCTGGGAGACAGCTGAAGGAAAAGAAAAATCATGGGAGTTCGCGACACGTCCCACCACCGCCGGTGCCGTCTGTATTTTTGCCCTCAAAAGAGGGGAACCAGATCTCATCATTTTGGTGAAACAATTTCGCCCCCCCTTAGCTAAGTCTATTCTGGAATTACCAGCTGGGCTCATTGAGCCTGGCCATTCTGTTGAAGAAACGGCCCTTAAGGAGCTGCGTGAAGAAACCGGCTACCTTGGCCACATTCTTCATACCGGCCCGGCTGTCTATAATTCACCTGGACTGACCGATGAAAATGTGACCGCGGTTACAGTTGAAATTACGGGGCGGACAGACCAGGCTCTAGAGGAGGACGAGATGATCGAGGTCGTCGAAGTTCCTCTGAACGACCTGCGCCATCATTTGGAATCATTTCACCGCGATGGCCTCTGTATCGATGCCAAGCTCTGGTATCTGGCGACCGGACTGGCGTTCTCAGCACTCAATGAGCCAAAGCATTGAGAGTATTAATCCACCTGAGGAAGATCATTACCGGGCTCAATGGATTCCCTCATCAACTCGCCAATTTTACCAGCTAACTTTAAATAATAATCTGCATCGTGGGGTTGGTAGGTAAGAAAGCGTGACTTACCTGCCGGCGGATCATTGGTGACCTTAAAAATCTGGGTTCCCTCATCCATTTCGTCGAACATAGCAATATACAACATCTCCGCTCCTCCTCGTTTCGCCGAGACCGCCTGCGCCCAAAGAAAGAGTCCATCTTCTCTGGGAATATGATCGAAAGGCCTGTTTTCATGTGCATATCGGTTCGCCCAGCTAAATCCGGGGAAAATAACCGGGAGATATCCGAGCCCGTTCTCCTTACACCAGGCAGCATCTGGACCGTATAATTCATCTTCGAGCTCAAACGCACGTTCCGAGCCCCCAAAGCGGCCGACATACCAGGGCAGCACCACGTCCACTTCCTTGATCAGTTCATGAAATGATGGATCACTCACCGTATCGCGATCAAGTGATCTCCAATAGGTAGGAACTCCCAGAACAATACTGCATCCGCCGTAATCAGGATCATGTTTGAAAAAATCAATCAGCTCTCTGACATCCTCCAAATCGTATTTTCTGCCATCGCTAAAGCCTACTCCCCAGATGGCCACCACCGGACGCCCTTGATCGCGCAAGTAGGATGGGTGGTGAAGAAGGTCGAGTTCATCATTCAGCTCCTTCCAGTCGTCCATGACACGTTGCATCTCACCTTTAGGCATTCCACTCAGGTCATACATGAGGGCAAAGGCACGCTGATACTTGTTCGCTGCGCTTCGTATATTTTCCAGAACAAGATTATTGGAAGGGTTGAGCAAGTCGGATTGATGGTGAAATCCCACCACATCTACCGTAAAGCGTTGCAGAAAAAGACCATCGATCCCATAGGTCTTCATCCACTGGAGATGGATGTCAGCCACCACCGGATCAGCAGAACTGAATACCTTAGCCGTTGAACCATCAGCATGAAGGAAGGGGGTATCGTAGAGCGTAGCCTCACCGAGCTCGTCAACATCAGGCCAGTAATCAATCCCCACCTGGCCAGACTCGAACGTTTCTGAATAGGTCTCATAGTGTTCCCATCCCAGACCACTTCCATCCGTCGGGGTCCGGTACCAGCCTTGATATCCGGTAAAAACTTTCCCCTCAAGTCCATCCGCAGCCGGATACACTTCTCCTTCCATCGTTTCCTCTGAATTCTTTTGGCAGCTTTGAATTCCTCCCAAGAGACAGCCGCAAACCACGATCTTCCCCAGGTTAGAATAATGTATCCATCGGAGAGAGCGTCTATTCCACAACCAGCATATGTCTTTAAGCATAAAAAATTGTATTTTGGTGATCAAAATTAAGCAATCGTCTGATTTTCAGCGATAGGTTATCTTTACTGAGTGTATCAACCCTTTCCGATTCCATTTAAGTGGCTGGCTTTCGTGCTCTGCCTTTTCAAATTGAGCTGCGCAAAGAGCTCCGCCCTTGAAGTCGTATCTGTCGATGACTTTGAGATCGACGGGAAAGGAACTCATCCAGCCTGGCTCGATACCGAATGGGTTCAACTTACGAAAAGGACGAAGAGCGGCCACTCTCTGCCAACCAAGGCAAAACTCCTCTATTCAGCCAAGGGCCTCTATTTTTTATTTCATTGTGGTGATGAAAAAATAATTTCCACCTTTAAAGAGGACTTCGCTGAACTTTACCGTGAAGACGTAGTGGAAGTGTTTATCCAACCAGACCCAAAAGGGAATGACCCCGCTGTCTACTTAGAATATGAAATCTCCCCCCGCAATCAGGAACTCGTTATCCTCGTTCCTAATTATAATGGCAAATTCCATGGCTGGCGCCCCTGGCGATATCGCGAAGAACGAGAAACCCGCCATCAGACGCATATCCACAAAGAAGAAGGCAACGTCACCGCCTGGACAGCAGAATTTTTTATTCCCTTCGCTCTCATGAAGCCTCTGCCTCATGTTCCTCCCAAACCGGGAAACGTTTGGAAAATGAATCTATACCGCATCGATCATGACAGTGGTGAACGCGCCTACTGGTCTTGGAAACCGTTTGAAAAAAGCTTTCATGAATACCTCCGATTCGGAGACGTTCAGTTCAAATAGATTGCCCCCTGAAGTTGAGTCAATCAGTTACTCTTTAAGGGTCGGCTCTCCTGTGAGATAACCTAGCGATTCCAGAAAGCGATCCATTTCAATGGCTGTAATTCGATAATATTTCTCGCTCTTTGGAAAATTAAAAAAACCGTGCCTCTGTCCTTCGTAGAGATGAAGGACACAAAGGCGCCCATGCTCTTCCATCTTTGCTTTGTATTTCTCGGCGGTTGCGACCGGAATCAAGTTGTCTTTCGTTCCAAGAATAACAACCGTCGGCGGAGCCGTTTCATTGATATTGTGAAAAGGTGAGATTTGCTCCCAGTAGTCTTTCACTCGACCGTGTCCGTATCCGTCGGGCCCGTTGTCGAAAACTGGATTATAAAGAACAAGAGCGTTTGGTCGGGAAGAAACTGAAGTCTCCTCACCTTCTTCTTCAAACCCATCAGTCAGCGCGGTTGCCGCTGCCACATGCCCTCCGGCAGAGCCTCCTCCAGCCGCAATCCGGTTTGGATCGATACCGAACTTGGAAGCATTCGCCCTGATCCAGCGCACCGCGGACTTCCCATCTTTGACACATTCCCGGGGAGTGGTTTGATTCCGTGATCTCACACGGTATTCAGCTGACATTGCTACCATCCCTCTGGAGGCCAGATATTCACAGTGAGGAAAAAACTGACTGGGGTGTCCACCATTCCAGCCCCCTCCAAAGAAAAAGACAATCGCCGGACGCTGGTCAGAAGTCTGATGCCCCTCAGGCAGAAAAAGATGCAATTTCAGATCCGTTTCCTCCACAGATTTATAGAGGACAGATTGGTCCGGGGTGAATCCAGGAACCTCGAGGGCTCTCCCGAAGTCATTCGAAATCAAAAACATGGCCAAAATGCACAAAGAGGTTTTATTGATGACGCTTTTGATTGAAAGATTATGAATTAAGAATCCATCTTTTCAAGAATGAGTTACCTCAGAGATTCAGCCATGTATCTCTGGCGATAGCGATGAGGTGCCATCCCCTTCTCCTGACGAAAGATACGGGCCAGGTTCTTGGGCTCTGAGTAGCCTAATTTGTCCGCAATTTCGGAAACACTCAGGTCCGTCTCCAGCAGCATCCGCGCAGCATATGCCATTTTAGCCCGACGAATTTCTTCAAAAATCGAGCTCCCCATCACCTGTTGAAAGCGACTATATAAAGAGCGTCTTGAAACAGGCACGGCTTTCACCACATCACTTGCATGAATGTTTTTTGAAACATGGGATTGGATATACTCAATTGCCCGGGCAACAAATGGATCCTCAACTGCCAGCATACTGGTTGATTGCCGCTCTACGACCTCTCCCACCTGACATACAATTCGATTCTCATACTTCTGCCCTTCAATCAGTCGTACCAGCGCATCGGCCGCTTCATAGCCAGCCAGCGGAGTCCGTAATTCAATACTGGATAATGATGGCGAGACAAAATCACACACCAGTTCATCATTCCCTACTCCAATGATCGAGCAGTCCTGAGGAATGGAATAACCCAGCTGGTTGATCGCTTCATAACAATCAATCGCCAGATCATCTGTGCAGACCATCAGTCCTAACGGGGTAGCGGACGATCCCAGCCAGTCAGAAATAACATCCCGGTCACCCCGATCGCAGAGACTCACTGAAAAGCCATGTGCCTTTACCTCCGATACGAACCCCCGTTGACGATCCCGAGAAAAAAAACACCGGTCACCATAACCATAATAACCAAAGTGCTTGAAACCACGCCGTAAAAGATATTTCGCTGCCTTGCGGCCAATCGATTCATCGTCAGCCACCACATTCACCTGGTTCTTCTTCGGACGGGTAAACGGCACGACCACGCCGGGAACCCTCAATGATTTCAGTGAAATATCCTTATACCCTTCACGCCAGATGATCCCATCCGGTTTCCAGTTCTTTAATTGCTTCAGCGTAATCAATTCTTGCCCCCCAGAGAGAATGCCCCTCTTTCGCCAAAAGTGCATCGGCCCGTGTAGGCGGCTGTATTTGAGAATTCCGGTGATCAGGCCTCGCTCATAAGCCCGACTCGAGTCCATAACGATTGCGACCCGGTGGTTTACCTCCTGCATCTCCTCATTACATCTCCCCAGACCAATTTCGACAAGCTTTGATGCACATATTGAGGATTTTTATGCACGTAATGAGGCTGCCTTCCTCTCTCATGTTTGCTAAGTTGGCAATCATCGGAATAACAAGAACAACTTCAATTGGAGATACGAAAGGAACGATATGGGAGAAATAGGAATTGGCCTGAACTTAGAGGCGGTAAGAACATCACATAAAAATTTTGAATGGGGAGTCGAGTTCGCTGCTGACCTCGGGTATGAGTATATCGAACCGATGGTTCACTGGGGCCGTGAGCTATTGAGTGAAGCGCGCTATTTTCACAGTGTCTCCATGCTTGATGACCCTTATCGAGTAAGAGACGCCTGCGAAAAGCATGGGCTCAAGCTCTCCGCCTTGTCCTCACACAGTCAGGCATCGAAGCCGGAAATTGCCGTCGAATATCTCAAGCAGGCGGCCCGCTTCGCGAAAGAAGCCGGTGCCCCCATTATTAACACACACGAAGGGCACAAACAGAGTTGGACGACGGAGGAAGAAGACTTTGTCCTCATTAAGTATTCTCTTACAGAAGCCCTGAAAGTCTGTGAGCGGCGCGGTATCAAAATCGGCTTTGAGATGCATCAGACCTATTCCCTCAAACCCGAACTCTATGACAAATGCCTCAATCTAGTCGATTCGCCAAACCTGGGGGCAAACTTCGACACCGGAAATGCGCATCTTGGCGGAGAGGATGCCGTCACCTGGTTTGATCAGGTAAAAGAAAAAGTCATTCATGTTCATGCGAAGGATATCTCTATCCAGCAATCCGACGCAGAGCGGGGCAAGGTCATGGGCACTGCCGTTGGGTGCGCCTGTGGAGATGGGGTCATCGATTATCCTGCCATTTTTGAAATCTGCCGGAGTCTCCCGCAGGACATCGTCTTTAGTGTCGAATGCGAAACGTTGGAACAGGCAGAACGGAGCATCAAATACTTGAAAGATATTCGCTAAACCGGCGTCAAACAGGAGCGCACACCATGAAAAGAAGAAACTTTATTCGGACGACAGCAGCAGCTGGCGCCACCTTCACGGTTCTGCCACATCGAGTTTGGGCCGGAACAAAAAGCAACTCCACTCTACAGCTCGCACAGATTGGCTGTGGCCGGCAGGGGAGAGGTGATATGAAGAACGCCCTCGCGAACGGCTGGAAGGATGAATTCAATGCCAGGGTGGTGGCCGTTTGTGATGTAGACTCCTGGCGCTCGAAGGAGGCGAAAACCACGGTAGAAAATTTCTACCAGGAACGGGACGAAGCCAAGGTCGAGGTCAACGTCTATGAAGACTATGAGGATGTGCTGGCCCGTGAGGATATCGACGGCGTCATCATTTCCACCTGCGAACACTGGCACGGGTTAATCGGAGTTGCCGCGGCCAATGCCGGCAAACACATCTATCTCCAGAAGCCACTCACCTATACGATCGCGGAAGGACAAGCTCTGGTCAAAGCGGTCCGAAATAACAATGTCGTCTTACAAACTGGCTCCCAGCAGCGCTCGAGCACGCATTTCCGTCAAGTCTGCACCATCATTCGCAACAACTGGCTAGGCAAACTGAAGGAAATCGAAGTGGGCGTTCCCACCGATAGAGGAGAGGCCCAGGGCGAACCCACTGATCCGCCGGCAACCCTGAACTATGATAAGTGGCTAGGCCCTTGCGAATCCGTTCCTTATATTGAATCCCGTGTTCACGGCCAGAAACGATTCGACCGCCCTGGATGGTTACAAGTGGAGCGTCACTGTCTCGGCATGATCACCGGATGGGGATCCCACATGTATGATATCGCTCAGTGGGGCAACGGCACCGATGCTGACAGTGGTCCGGTGGAAATCAGTGCCAAAGGTGAATTCCCTGACCGAGGACATTTTAACGTGCATGTGAATTTCAAAGGTGAATCCACCTATGCCAATGGGGTGCGAATGACATCGAATAATGGCAAAGCTGGAGTCAAATTCATTACAGAAGATGGCTGGGCTTATTGCGCACGCGGCAAGATGGATTGCAGCAACAAGGAATTCCTGCGCCGAAAGCCCGCCGAAAATGAAACTTCGCTGTACACCAGTAAGAGCCATATGGGTGACTTCCTGGGTTCAGCCAGAGAGGGAAAAGACCCCATCTGTCCTGTCGAAGTGGGGCACCGCTCAAACTCCATTTGTGTCCTGCATCACATTTCAATGAAACTGGGTGGTCGCAAAATCAAATGGGACCCGGTGAATGAAAAAATCCTTGATGATTCAGAAGCTTCAGAGAAATTGTCTGTTCCGTTCAGGCCCCCCTACACCATGGGATGAGAGCACTTCTATTCACCGTCATTACCTTCCCGTTCGCCGCATGGGCAAGCGACCCCGGGTCCATCTCAGTTGATAAAAATCAACGCGTTGCTTACCAGGCAGCCCCTCTGAGCAAGCCGCAGGGAGGAGCCAAATTTCAAGGCAGCCACTTCATCCACCCCCTCAAGACCCCCTCCGGCTTTACGGTTACCTGCCTGCAGCCTAAGGATCATCTGCACCACTTCGGCCTCTGGTGGCCATGGAAATTTATCGAAACAGGAGGCAGAAAGATCCTCTGCTGGGAGCTGCAGAAAGGGGAAGGACTCATTCAGGCAAAATCTGCCAAGCCCATCGCCCACGGTCTCGAAACCCACAGTATCTACCTGGACCGCAAAGCTCCTGATGGACCTGAGGTCCAAATCCATGAGTACACTAAAATCATCACTTCCAACCCCATAAACCAGCCAGCTGCTGGCTACACCCTGGATTTGATCATTTCACAGGAGACGGCTGGTGAAGAAATCATTACCATCCCCGCTTACCAATACAGTGGTTTTGCGTTCCGCGGTAATGCCCAGTGGAAGAAAGGCACGAGTTCAATCCTGACCAGCACTGGTAACGATCGTGATACAGCGAATGGCACCCCCGCCGCCTGGGCCCGAGTTGAAGGAAATACCAGAAAGGGTGAAACCGCAGGAGTTCTCATCATGTCACACCCTGAGAATCCTCATTTCCCGGAAAAGCTCCGCACCTGGGACAAACAGTACCGCGGAGCCGTCTTCATCAATTTTAATCCCGTTCAGGATCAGCCCCTCAGCATCAAACCCGGCACCCCCCTCACTCGCCGGTACCGTCTCTTTATTTATGACGGAACCCTCAGCTCCACAGAAGCGGAAGATCTATGGAAGGCTTTTGCTTCTAATCAACTAAAATGATAAAAGATTGATATGGGAACTTCCTTATTAAAAACCCTATCTGTTTTCCTTTCGATCGGACTGATATCTGGAATAGCTCAAAGTAAACTCAAGAGCTTCGAACTCACTCCCGAGTGGGAAGCAAAGATCACCGAACTGGCTCCAGATCAACCGACGGCCAAACCCCTGAAGGAAAGAAACGTTCTCATTTTCTCTCTGACTACGGGATTTAAGCACTGGTGCATTCCTCACACTGACGCCGTAGTCACCTTGTTAGGAAAAAAAACCGGTGCCTACCAGAGCACGGTGAGTACCGATATCGAGGTCTTCAAACTGGACAACTTAAAGAAATATGATGCGGTCGTCCTCAACAACACCTGCCCCGACCGAAAAGATCGTGACACCTTTCGTGACGTGCTCATCAACAAGATGAGTCAATTCGGAACGAAGTACAAAGATGTCCCACTGGAGGAGCGTGAAGCGCTGGCCAAGCAATCATACGAAAACCTGGTCCAGTATGTTTCAGAAGGAGGCGGCCTCGTTCTCCTTCATGGAGCGATCACCAGCTTTAACAATTCAGAAGAATTCAGCGCTCTGGCTGGTGGCAGCTTCGACTATCATCCTCCCCAGCAGGAGGTCATTTTAACCCCAACCGATGACACGCACCCGCTGCTGCTCCCTTTTGAAGGGAAGCCCTTCACTCACATTGATGAGCCTTACATTCTGAAGAATGCGTATAGTCAGTTTAATTTCCGCCCACTTCTTGAGATGGAGACAACCAATCTCAAAGATAAACGCCTCAAAAAACTCCCGAGCCTACCACGTTACGTAGCCTGGATTAAGCCCTACAACGAAGGACGTGTCTTTTTCTGCTCACCTTCTCATAATGCACAAAGCTTTGAGC
>JBCBYL010000169.1:0-3955 GCA_039815855.1 Verrucomicrobiota bacterium | reverse complement strand
TGTGCCACTCGTGGGGGTCATTGGAATGATCGTAGAATTCCTCAGAGCCGTCCTTATAACGAATATAACGATACTGCTCAGAACGGATGCTTATATTCCCGGGACCAAAACTGGTGCGTGCCCAATGAGACCAGTCGGCTGACGGATTTTTCAATAGAGGAACCAACGATTGGCCTTCGAGCCGCTCATCCGCACTGAGTCCAGCAAGCTCTAAGAGCGTAGGATAGAGATCTATCAACTCGACTGGCTTGCCCGATACTCCCGGTTCAATCCCCGGCCCTGCAATGATCAAGGGCACGCGGGTAGAATCTTCCCAAAGTGACCGCTTTGCCCAGCGCTCCTTCTCCCCAAGATGGAAGCCGTGGTCTGAAAACAAGACGATATAGGTATTATCTGCGTGCGGACTAGATTCGATGGCATCGAGAACCTTGCCCACTTGTTCATCAACAAAGCTGACACAGGCCAGGTAAGAACGCACCAGCGGGACCCACTCATTGTTTTCCTCTACCCACTCATGGCGCGGTGCCACCATTACCTTGCGAGTGAGAGCGTCCGCATAAGGAGAGATATCTTTCAGATCATCTGAAATCACTTCAGGCAGCTGGACCTCGGCTTCCGGATAGAGATCAAACCATTTTTGAGGAGCGTATTGAGGCACGTGTGGACGATAAAAGCCAACTCCCATGAAGAAGGGTTCGCTTTTGTCTTTCAGTTCGGATGTCGCCCAATCGGCTATTTTATAATCCGGCATCATGTCATCAGAATTGGGATACACCCCCCAATCCCAAAGCTTGACCCCTTTAAATGAGGTGAGTTTTCCTTCCTTCTTACTCGGGGAAGGCCCAAACCCTCCGAAGGATCCGGCATACTTATCAAAGTACTTTTTGTTCTCTCCGCTGTGATAGAGTTTGCCTGCTGCAGAGGTGCTATACCCCTCTTGCTGAAAGCGCACGGGTAGCATGGTATGATCAGTTGCTGCTGGAGACTGATCGAAACTAGGATTGAGAAAATAGACGCCTGAGGTTTCCGGATAGACTCCTGACATCAGACTGGCGCGGGATGGGTTACAGACCGGCGACTGGCAATGGGCATTCGTAAAGAGCATCCCTTTTTTCGCTAACCGATCCATGTTCGGTGTCTTGGCCTGCGGATGACCACCTAAAACTCCAATCCAGTCATTGAGGTCATCCACCCCAATCATGATCACATTCGGCTTCTCAGTTACAAATGCCTGAGCGATTGCCGAAGGTAGGGCTACGGAAGCAATCGCTATGACCAAAATCAGGCGCAGTATCATCATGTTCGTTTACAATGATTTTTATTTTTTCTCATCTCTTACCCAAAATAGTTCTTCACTGGCAAATCGGTTGATTCCCCAGTAATTGGAACCATCAGAAAGCTATATTCATAGGTCTTTTCGGTTAGCTTGAATTCTTTTGAGACGCCGCCGTTCCAGCCATCGCCAATCCCTCTTTGAAGGAAATCGACATTCACGAAAATATCGTCTGAGCGATCCATCTGAAAGGAGTATTCACTCTCAAACATCGTCTCCTTACTGTAATGTCTAGCCCCCATGGACAAGAGGTTCCCCTTCCCGATAAACAAGATACCGTTCTGGCTCTGATCCAAAAATGCTCCCCACCGGGTGCCGTGACGGTTTCCGTTTTCCTGTGGTCTGGAATAATCCACCCAAGCTCCATCAACCGTCGTTTCATAGATGCCCAATGGCTCATATTCCCGATCGATATAAGTCGGATCAGGGCCCCGTCCATACCACTGCCATTTCTCAAATTGCTGAGGTATCTTTAATTCCATCCCGATCCTCATCGGTGGCGATATCCCTTCGATACGCTCAGAGAGATCATACTCCACTTTCGTTTCAATCGATCCATCTCCCTGAATGGCGTATGAAACGAATCCGCTTCCACCTACTTCAGGGAAGGCATAACTCACCACAACGACGACCGGAGCATTAGCGCCCCCCTCTTTGACCTCGACCGAACTCACCTGGGCATCAGGGCCCGCCTTGGACCATTCAATGCTCGTTCCCTTTTTCGCAATTCGACGGAGATCATTATCAACGAAACGCCAAAAGTCCGGCTCCAGACCTCGGCTGATCCTCTCAATCCCCTTCACCTTCCAACTAGCCAACTGACCAGTGGTGCGATCAAACTCAACCTGAAATTCATCTCCGGTGATCGAAACCTGGTTGCCAGATTCTTTCACTTGAGTCGCCCCAGCCGGTGCGGATGCAACCGGAAAAGCGGTCTTTTCCTGCAGGACGAAATCCGTCCATCCCATCAGGTGCCCTGCCTTTACCATCGGACTCATTCCCTCAAGCGCTTTAAACTCAAACCGCAGAACATACTCACTGGTCTTCTTCGCATCCAACTCAGGCAGATCGAGTTGAATTTGCTTTTCCTCATGCGGAGCAATATCAAGGTCCTCTAGCTCCCCTGAAAAAACCACCTTTCCATTCTCGCGGATCGACCAGTGACCACTGACCATTTCCTTGGCATTTTTAAAATCAAACCAGCTCTTAATCGCGAAGCCCCCGCTGGTGGGATCTTGACTAGTCACTCTTAGATTCTGATAGCAGTAGCGGGTCGCCTTCAGACCCGGGTGAGGCGTGCCATCTGCGGCGATAATCCCGTTCATGCAGAAATTGCCATCATGGGAATAATTGTGCTTAAACCATCCGCCGTAGGCAAAAAAGGTCTCTTTGACGGGACCTTTCCCGACGTTTTTTCGATACGCTTCTGGCACTGGAAGTTCAACCCCCTGGTCCATCCAGTCCCAGATAAACGCTCCTGCATGGTTCGCCTTCGGATAAATGACATTGTCCCAATAGGTATGAAGACTCCCATTCGAATTTCCCATGGCATGACTATATTCACACCACATCATCGGCTTTCCTTCAGGCGCCTTCTTCTTTGAGCTAAATGCGTTGGGGCCTCCATACATTTTTGAATGGAAATCCGAACAGCGGCTACCATAGCCGTGCGTATTCTCATAATGCACCGGGCGATAATCAGTCTCCTTCAGATACAAATATCCGGGCTCATGATTCGGGCCTGCCCCTGCCTCATTTCCGAGTGACCAGACGACGACGGAAGTGTGGTTCTTATCGCGCTCTGCCATCCGCACCACACGATCCTTATGCATTTCTTTAAAGTAGGGCTTACTCGAGATGACCTGGTCCTCTTTTCCACTCCCATAAGAGTGAGACTCTACATTCGCCTCATCCATGACATAGATCCCATGCTCGTCGCATAGTTCATAGAGGAGAGGCGCATTGGGATAGTGAGAGAGGCGCACCGCATTAATATTGTTTTCTTTGAACAGCTTAATATCACTGAGGATGTCTTCCCGGCTGACCACTTGCCCGGTATTTTTATTATGTTCGTGCCGGTTCACCCCTTTGAATTTCAGGGGCATGTTGTTGATGTAATAGACCCCATCCCGAATTTCAACTTTCCTGAAGCCAACCTTCCAGGGAATCACTTCCAGCACATCACCTGACTTGCTGATAAGAGAGAGTATCAGCGAATAAAGGTAAGGTCGGTCTGCATTCCATGTTGTAGGATTTTTCACTGCCTCAGTGAACTGGGCTTTTCCAGATTGCACCGGAACGGAATTCTCCAGAATCCTCTCTCCAGAAGCATCCATGAGCTCAATGGATAGCTGAGATGCCTCATCTCCACTGATATCAGCATTCACCTCCAGTGTGCCATCCCTCAATTCTGCATCGGGTATCGCCCTGACATCAAAGTCTCTGACGAAGCTGGGTGGCCTTCCAACCAGATAGACATCCCTGAAAATACCTGAAAGTCGCCAGAAATCTTGTACTTCCAGGTACGATCCCGAATTCCAGCGGTACACTTCGACAGCCAGTATGTTCGTACCAGGCTGCAGAAATTTGGTAATGTTATATTCAGCCGCCGTGCGACTTCCC
>JBCBYL010000239.1:0-1743 GCA_039815855.1 Verrucomicrobiota bacterium | reverse complement strand
ATGCTTCTGAGGGAAAATTATCGGTTCATGCTAAGAAGACCGAAGGTGTCCTCGGTAATGTCGCGGATGCCCTCAACCGAATGTTTCAGAATGTCGGCGTCCTGATTGGTGAATCCAAAAACGCCAGCGCCCAAGTGGAGCAGGCAGCGGCAGGAATTGCCAGCTACGCGGAGGCGCTTACTCACGGCGCCGCTCAGCAATCAGAGCAAGTCCATCATACGATCCAGGATGTTGAAACGATGACTGCGGAGGCACAAAACATCTCCAAGAATTCCAAAGAAGCGGCACAATCCGCTACCCTTACCCGCCAAGCAGCAGAGAAAGGAGCAAACGGTGTCACCGAAACCGTGCAATTCATGGAGCGCCTGGAGGAGAGCGTCCAAGCCACTGCCCAAAAAATAAATGATCTAGGCAAACGCTCAGAAGAGATTTCCGGCATTGTTCAATCCATTAGCGATATCTCTGCAGAAACGGATGTCTTAGCGATGAACGCTTCTATTGAGGCCGCTCGTGCAGGGGAACAAGGAAAAGGCTTCACCATTGTGGCTGATCAAGTCCGCGCGCTCGCGGATCGCACCAGGTTAGCTACCGTTGAAATCGAGAAATTAGTCCGTGGGATCCAGAGTGAAACATCAGAAGCTGTTCGCCAGATGGACTCTCAAACCCAAGAGGTGAGGAATGGTGTTTCACAGGTCATCAGCGCCGGAAAAGAGTTAAGCAATATTGTCGAGACCTCAGTTGATTCTTCCACTCTGGCCGGACAGATCAGCTTATCTTCTACAGGACAGGAAAATCGCGCCCAAGCAGTCTTAAACGCTGTCATTTCAATTAATCAGGTTGCGGAAGAGACAAGAAACCGGACCGTCGAGTTCCAACAAACCAGCGAACAGTTG
The DNA here is from genome assembly GCA_039815855.1 of Verrucomicrobiota bacterium. Classification (GTDB taxonomy): domain Bacteria; phylum Verrucomicrobiota; class Verrucomicrobiia; order Methylacidiphilales; family JBCBYL01; genus JBCBYL01. The sequence continues at coordinate 850 of JBCBYL010000239.1, read as the reverse complement.
GCCATGCTGGCCAATGAACTCAATAAACAATTGGCTAATTTTGAAGTAGAAGAATCTACTTCCCCGCAACATACCCAATCTGAAGTCTAGTTCTCGTGCCTCGCTTTTCACCAGGTTCTCCCCTTATTCCGTCTGGAACGAAGATTCCTCTTCCTCAGCTCAAATCAGGACAACCACTAGAGGGCGCAGTAAAGCCCGCATTTAAGCTAAAAGCCAAGACGACCCAGCAGCGAAACGACCTTTCTCTTTCAACTCTTTCGGAAGAGGATCAATCCTTATTCCGTGAAGAGTGCCATCAAGTCTCCCGAGATTTATTCCAAGCACTCGAGGCGGCAAATGCCGATCCTAAAGACGAGTCGAACTGGGAGTCGGTCAGGCGTATTTTTCATACCATTAAAGGGTCGGCTCTTACTCTGGGCTTAGAAAAAATAGCGACCTTTGCAGAGGAGGTTGATCAGGTCACTCTAGAATCTCTTGGTAATCCAGATAAGCGGAAAGCGTCTCGCGCCGGAGCCATCCTTGCCGCGACAAAGAAACTGTTTGAGCAGATCGGTGTTGCAGTGGATACCAATCAAGTGACCTCTCATCCTCCCTCGGTGGAAGAAACGGGATCAGAGCATCCCCCCTCTGCCTCTCCAGACCAGGTTCTGATCGACTTGAAAGATCAGCTGAATCATTGGCAGCAAAACTCAACAGAATCCTCACAGCCGGATTTCGAGAACAAACTAACGGAGATGGTTACCTTGCTCGAAAACAGAGGGAGCCTCCAGGTCGCGAAGAGCTTTCAAGATCTGCTTCAATTTACACAAAGCCTCAAGACCTCCCCACCAAGCCTCTTTTTTCATATCGT
>JBCBYL010000159.1:0-4533 GCA_039815855.1 Verrucomicrobiota bacterium | reverse complement strand
GTCCTCACCATACCGAGTTTATTTTAGAAGTATTAGATGATCCCACCTATCGGCCCATCGAAGGCTTAAAAATCACCTTACACATGAAACGGCTCGGTAAAGTCTCACAAGGTTCTCCGATCTATTACCGGGGGATTCAGGTCGGCCAAATCGAAGCAACCCGTTTGAGCGATACTGCGCAAAGAGCGGAGCTGGATGCGGTCATCTTTAAAAAATATGCTTCTCTGGTCCGCCAGGGTAGTCAGTTTTGGAATGTCAGTGGAATCGAGACCAGCCTCAGCCTTCTCGGCGGGTTACGTCTGAATACAACATCCTTTAAAAGTGTCCTCGAAGGTGCCCTCGCCTTTGCCACTCCAGAGCAATCAAGTCCCCGCGCGAACCACGGATCCCTCTTCAACGTCGCGGAAAAACCGGAAAAACGCTGGCTTCAATGGGAGCCCAACATTGACTTCGACTCATCTGGGGCAAAGTCACTTCAGTAAGACTGAGCCGATTTAATCCTCTGATCCTGGCGAAGACGTCTGAGACTTGTGAGTTTGTCGTATGGTGATTGGCTCTGCGATATTCCTCAATCCTAGTCTATTTTTCTTTTAACCTTAAAGATTCATCCGTGATTATGATTTTACAGACCTCATCTCTTGAGGCATTTTTTTACTCTTATGGGAAAAACACTTTTTGAAAAAGTATGGGAAGCACATGCGGTCGAAACCTTGGCAAACGGCCAGACGCAATTACTGATCGGCACTCACCTCATTCATGAGGTCACCAGCCCTCAGGCCTTCGCCATGTTGCGGGAGCGCGGGCTTCCGGTGAAATATCCAAACCGGACCTTTGCCACCGTAGATCACATCGTGCCAACCGATCAGAGGGAGGAACCTTTTTCTGACCCTCTTGCTGATGCCATGATCAAGGAATTGCGGAAGAACTGTGATGAATTCGGAGTCACCTATTTTGATCTCGCTTCCGGCCATCAGGGAATCGTTCACGTCGTTGGTCCGGAACAAGGGATCACCCAGCCGGGCACGACGATTGCCTGCGGTGATTCCCACACTTCCACCCATGGAGCCTTCGGAGCCATTGCCTTTGGAATTGGAACCACCCAGGTCCGTGATGTGCTGGCCACCCAAACCATGGCGCTAAGCGAGTTGAAAGTCCGTCGTATCGAAGTGAATGGCAGCCTCCCCCCCGGAGTCTATGCGAAAGACGTCATTCTCGATATTATCCGACGCCTTGGCACCAAAGGAGGAACCGGTTATGCCTACGAATATGCAGGAGAAGTCTTCGACCGGTTTACCATGGAAGAGCGCATGACCGTCTGTAACATGTCCATCGAAGGTGGAGCACGCGTCGGCTACGTCAATCCTGACGAAAAAACCTTCGCCTTTTTAAAAGGAAGACCCTATGCCCCTCAGGGAGATGAGTGGGACAAAGCAATCGAACGCTGGGCCTCCTTTGCCTCAGACCCGGATGCGGAATACGATGATGTCGTTCAGATCGATGCCTCTACACTTGAACCGACGGTCACCTGGGGAATCAACCCGGGACAAGCCATTGCCATTAATCAGGATATTCCTTCTGTCGAAGCAGCTCCTGATGAAGAAAAGGCATCGATCGAGGAAGCCCTCCAGCACATGAAATTCTCTGGAGGAGAACCGATTAAAGGCAAGAAAATCGATGTCGCTTTCGTGGGCAGTTGTACCAACGGGCGTCTCAGCGATTTCGAAGAAGTGGCCAAGTACCTCGATGGCAAAAAAGTCTCTGATGGAGTAAAGGCCATCGCTGTCCCCGGCTCCCAGATTGTCGCGAAAATTTGCGAAGAAAAAGGCATCGATGCTATCTTTCGATCTGCTGGCTTTGAATGGCGGGGAGCAGGTTGCTCCATGTGTCTGGCCATGAACCCTGATAAATTGATCGGCGATCAACTCTGCGCCAGCTCCAGTAACAGGAATTTTAAAGGAAGACAGGGAAGCATCACCGGTCGAACCATCCTCATGAGCCCGGTCATGGTAGCCGCCGCTGCCGTTACCGGAAAAGTGAGTGACTCACGGGAAGTCTTTACCAGTTAGGGATTCTCAATCACCATGACCCATTCAACCGTACGGATTCATTAAAATGGAATTAGAAAAAATTATTCAAGTGAAAGGACGCGCATTTCCCGTCCCCGGAGATGATATTGATACCGACCGGATCATACCGGCTCGTTTTATGAAGTGCGTCACCTTCGACGGCCTTGGCGAGTATCTCTTCTACGATGTGCGCTTTAATGAAGATGGCAGCCTGAAGAATCATCCCCTCGATGATTCGACCTATGCCGGAGCAACCATCCTCATTTCAGGTAACAACTTCGGTTGTGGAAGTTCTCGCGAACACGCTCCCCAGGCGATCTACCGTTTCGGTATCCGCGCTGTGATTGCCGAAAGTTTTGCTGAGATTTTCTTCGGAAACTCGACGACCTTAGGCATGCCCTGTGCGACCGTTTCCAGAGAAGATCGCCAAATTCTAACTGAAATGGTCACTGCTTCCCCTCAAACTGAAATCACCATCGATCTTGAGAACGAACGTGTGCACGCTGGTGATAAAGTCTTTCCATGTGAAATCCGTTCGACAGCGAAATCCGCTTTAACCGGAGGTCATTGGGATCCTTTATCTGAGCTCATTGGGAACGCAGAAAAAGTTCAGAATACGGCAGGCTCTGTTGGCTACATCCGTTAGCTATGCCTGAGACCTTCCGGGCCATTTTCGATGGGCCAGGAGATTCTTCCTGGAACATGGCTGTCGATGAAGCTCTCCTCACTCTAGCCACGGGGCCTGTAGTGCGCTTCTACGACTGGGAATCACCAGACGTCACCATCGGATATTTTCAACTTACATCAGTCGTCCCTGAAAACCGGTCGTTTATTCGACGTTATACGGGAGGCGGACTCGTTGATCATGCTCAGGATATCACCTACACAGTAGTCCTTCCACGTGAACATCCCATCGCGCAGTCCGGAACAGCCGCCAGTTACAACACCATTCACCAGGCTGTTGCCACTGCACTCCAGAGTCACGGCTACGCTATCGAAGTCGCACAAAATTGCCCTGACTCTGATGATCCCGCCTGTTTCCAAAAACCGGTGAAATACGACCTCCTCCTGGAGGGCAAGAAGTGTGCCGGAGCAGCTCAACGCAGGAATAAGATTGGCTGCCTGCATCAGGGGAGCATTGTCCTCCCCCAACCCTTTCCCAAAGAAGATATCAAAGGTTCACTCTGTCAGGAATTTTCAGCAATGCTCCGGCTCCAGCCTAATCCTTCTCGAGTGACTAAAGAAGAATCTCATCTCGCTAAGGAGTTGAATCGAACCAGATATTCGACTAAAGATTGGAACCATGCCCGATGACTTCGAATCAAAGATAGCTGATTTTCATCATTATTACTCGTCGCTATCGGCTGAGAATCAAGCTTTCGTTGATCGGTTAAGTAAACGTTTCTGGTCCTACGCAGGTGACATCATTCTCCTTCAAGATGAAACCTCTGACTGCGTCTACATCATCGAGGAAGGCAGTGTCGAAGTGATTATTGAAACCGCGGCCGCGAAGTCGACTCCACCGATCACCTATCTAGGGCGCGGTGATATTATTGGAGAATTGGGAGTCATGAATAAGAGCACCAGGAGTGCGACCGTAAAAGCCGCCATGGATGTTCACTATCGACGCATTGAAGCCGCTGATTTCCTCGTTCTCTTACATGAATTGCCTAGTTTTGCGGCCTTTATCGCCCACCGGCTTGCCTTGCGATTAGCCAATACAACCAGTTCCTTAGCTTTTAGCAGTGTCTGTATGGATTTAAGCGGGAAATTGCCTCAATTCGATCTCACCTCCGTCTTTTACACCATCACCAATAGCTGGGTTACAGGTGAACTTCGTATCGTCGACGAAGGGAGAGAAACTCTCGGCAATTTCTTCATTCAAGAGGGAAAACTGAGCCATGCCCGCTACCGTCACCTCCAGGGCAGCGAAGCCATCTGGCAGCTCTTTATAGAAAATGACCTCGTTGGCGCTTTTTCCTTCAAGCACAGCGACAGTCCTTCCCGCCCTGTCGATGAAAGCCAGGTGCTGGATTACCCGCTTGACGACCTCCTCATGCAATCCGCTCTCATCCGAGATGGTTTTCAGAATTTGGACAGAGACATTAAAGCCTTTAAGGGAGAGCTGAGACGGGGAGAAGTCAACGTTGACACACCTGGAATCGAAGTAGATGAACCTGTTTCACGGATGCTTGAATTAACTGAGCGTGGAACCGTTCAACTCAGTAGCATTTGGCCCCTTTCCGGCCTCTCGAATTACTCCTTCTCCAAAACAGTTCAGCAACTCCGAGATGCGGGTGTTCTGATTCACTCGGTCTAGTTCCAAGGCTGGCAACTAGCGTCTAAGGATTGAACTATTCGCTAATCAAATCCTTCTCCCAATTTTTGAATGATTAGCAAATTTGTGTTAGTCATTATTAGAATTTTTGCTATATTAGAATGATGAATCCAAGTATTTCATCCAACC
>JBCBYL010000185.1:0-3366 GCA_039815855.1 Verrucomicrobiota bacterium | reverse complement strand
CGAACAGTTAGAGAACAAAATAAGCGCATGGGGCCTAACCAATGTTTCCGCTTACCCGGAAGAACCCTTCTTTGTCGCTTCCTTTGGGCTGACCAAGAATGATCTTTCCCACCAGATCGACTTATCTAAATCTCTTTATTCCGCAGGTTGGTATTATCAGCAAATTCTCAAATTGGGAGCAGGTGAAGGAATTTGCAGTCTTAGTGAAAACTACCTCGTTTGGGACAGCGATCTTTTCATCGTTGATCCTTGGCCCATCATTCGTGAAGAAAGTCAGCACTGCGCTGCATTTCTTCAGCATCGTTCATTCGGCAACCCTGATATTGTTGGCCGCTGGGAACGATGGATTCGTGAAATACTCAAAGTGGAACCTGCCACCGACAAAGAAGCCACCTACATCCCTCACCACCTCTGGTTCAATCAAACGATTATCAGAGAGATGCTCGTGAGGTTAAATGATTATTATCAATCAGATGATGCCTGGCCCCTACTCATGATGAAGTCAGGCGCTGAATTCGGAACCTTTAGTGAATTCTGGCTCTACAGTTCGTGGCTCGAAACCCACCACCATGGATTCGTGCATTTTTATCCTTATCAAGAATATGGGGCAACCACAGAACGCTTCTTCGACGACGGCAACGGCAAATTCTCTCGGCAAATGCGCGAGTATCTTGGAGTTGCACCTGAGGTTTTATTCGAGCCCACTTTAGATGAAATGATGCTATTCATTCAGGACTGCTATTCTAGTAACCTTCCATCTTCGCTTTCATTCGAAGCCAGCTCTAGGCACATCAAAAAAGCAGACGCCACCCGGCATCTCGAAGAAACTCGAAGTCGCTGGAGATAAAAGAGACTTAAGGCCGCTCGATCCTCAGGCGCATGAAGAGGCGTGGTCGGTCATCCAATAAGATCGAATCTTCAATTTCTTCGACACTGCCATCATCACTGAGCACATTATGGTTAATTCCATCGGTAAACCAATCGGTCAAGTTAGTGGACCATTCCGTTCGGATAATGATGTCGGTTGCACCCTTATTTTTACGGTATCGGTAAGTAAGCGATGAATCTTCCTCACTGACACTGCCCTCCAAGCCACCCATCGATAAGCCTTGAGTCGGTTCCACATTAGGAGGAAAGCCCTGTGCATATTTCTCTATGTTAGAAAGCCCCCCGGGAGGCAGCGGGTGACCGGACTACGCCATCTCCCTAAGCTTAAGCTACGAGGGACACAGAGGCTACGTCCCGGCAGGCGAGATGACCCTGACCGGCTTCGCCGTTCACGTTCCGCGGGGTGCCGATGCTTCGCATCGCTTGCGTTCCTAAGGATGCCGCTTACGCTGCAGTGCAGGCGAACTACCGTTCGAATTTTGATAGGAAGTTTTTCAGGCGGAAGGCCTGAAAAACAGCGGGTGACGAGATTCGAACTCGCGACATCAACCTTGGCAAGGTTGCACTCTACCACTGAGTTACACCCGCAGAGTGGATGGAAATAAAAGCAAACTCAGCTTAGATCGCAAGTACTTAATCCGTTGGCTCCGTGGTCAGAAAGTGAAAGAGAATGACGGCAAATCCCGCTCCGGCAAACTGACCTAGAAAGTGAATCCAGATGTCATCCCATGAGATAACATCAACCATGGCCATGCCAATGGTGACCGCTGGGTTGAAAGCTCCCCCGGAATGACCACCGACGGATACGGCCATGGCGAGGACAATGGCCCCGATGGAGACTCCGTAAATCTGATTCCCTTCGAGTGTCTTAGCGCTGGCCACATTGAGGATAACGAGTGCGAGCATAAAGGTGCCAAAAAATTCAGCAAAGAGGGCCGGCCCCTCCTCCATCTCGAGAGGAGATAGACCATCTGGATTGAGCCAGAGAAAAATAGCCGCCGCCAATGCGGCCCCTCCCACCTCCGCGATGAGGTATCCGGGAATGTCTTTTCGGTCCATCCCCTTACTCAAAGCAAAGGCAAAGGTGATGGATGGATTGTAATGCGCTTTTGAAATATGCCCCCCCATATAAACGAGTGCCATGAGGCCAATGCCGATAATGACAGGACCTGTCCCTCCTAACTCCGGATTCGCTATGACCTGAGCAATGAGAAAAAAAAGGGCAAAGGTCCCAATCGCTTCGATGACGAACTTTTTCACGTGCATCAATCTATCTGTGAAAATGGATGAAAAGAAGAAATTCTCTTCGTTTTTTTGAAATTCATTCTATTGCTAGGGAATGCCTAAATTCTGCACGTTTATCTGTCTGATGGCTATCTCTTCCTGTCTTCAGGCTGAACTGATCATCGATGACTGGAAGGAGATGCACGGTAAGAGCAAAGCCCGGGATGCGGTGAACTGGGATGTGCTCAACCCAAGAGGAGAGCTGGAATTCGTGAAACTGGAGAAACAGGTAGCCTGCCGCATCTCAAAAGGCATGAAACTCAGGTCGCACGCCGCAACTCCTTACCTAGAGGAATGGACGCTCGATATTACTTTCGCACTGGTTGATGGAGAAGGCGCAGGGGGCCTTGGCTTCATCGACTTTGGTACCGGTCTGTACTATTACCTCTACGCGGATGGCACGGAAAACAAGGTGGTCCTTCAGAGAGGGGACGGCCTGACTTCGAATGAGATCTTCTCTCATCCTTTCTCAACCGGCTCAGATCCACATCGTTATGCTTTAACGGTGACACTCCCTGAGAACAAGCAACCTACTTTTACCCTGACCATTGACGGTGAGTCCGTGACCACAGACGCAGGTGATGCCGCAACCGTGGAACTTGGTGGCACCTTTCAACTCTATTTAGGGGCGTCCGAAAATGCGGTCGTTGATATTTACGAAACGACTGCGATCAAAGCGCCCCGGCGCCAATCTGGCTCCTGGTTCTGGAAGTAGCCTCATTCATTTCAAATCAAAAGGGTTTTTGACACTCAATCGTTACAAACAACGCAACCTATTCGCTTGCGCTGATCAGGCATAAGGAGTCCAATGCTCATATGAAACTTTGGAAATCACTACTCGCTAAAATTTTACCTGGAAAAGAAAAAGAAGCAGAGGCAGCGCCTGAAGCCGCTCCTGCTCCCGTTGAAGCTCCAGCCCCTGAACCAGTTGACATCGAAGCACTCATGGCGGAAAAGGCTGCCAACCACCCAGAAGATCTGGACTGGAAGAAGTCAATCGTGGATTTAATGAAACTCGTCGAGATGGACAGCTCTTACAGCAATCGCAAAGAATTAGCCATCGAGCTTGGATACCCTGAAGCGGATATCGAATCCAAGGGGTCAGCCGAAATGAATATGTGGCTGCATAAAGAAGTGCTTAAGCAGTTGGCTGCTAATGGCGGCATCGTTCCTGCAGAGCTGTTGGACTAGTCT
>JBCBYL010000108.1:0-8209 GCA_039815855.1 Verrucomicrobiota bacterium | reverse complement strand
CGCACTTTATCAAGGGTATCACTGGTCACTTCGAAATTCTCTGGATCTAAATCTTCTATCGCAGTTTCGTCCAGGTCGGAGCTGACCGAATTATCCTCGGTGTCATTGAGAAAATCGCTGAGCTGAAATTGAAGAATTTCGTATTTGAGGCGTTTATTCCAGAGAGTCAGTGCTTCAGTCTCAGACGTTGGCCAATCTGCCTCGGACCGGTCGAATTCGTAGTATTCGTCCTGAGTGAAATCGAAATCTTCATTGAGACGTTCAGAGACCCAGCTAACCCGCTCGCCGACCCGAGACTTAAATCGTTCGAAAATGACAAAGGCGGGGTGAATGACGATTTGAGCGAAGTCATCAGAAGGAACGATGGCAGGTTTATTGCCGAAAAAGCTAAAAGGGGTCTCAATTTTAGTGTCGATGGCTTTGGTGATAGGATTGAGAAATTTCTTGGAGAACTCTTCCTGGTCAGAGGAATGAAAGAACATCCGGTTCGGATCGAGGTCGGCCATGTAGTTATCGAGCCATTCCTTGGTGATCGAGTTATCGATTTCTTGCTGGGCAAAATGTTGTTTTTCAAGGAAGTACGCAACGAGAGCAGAGACCTCTGCATAGTTCTTCTCATCAGAGGGTGCGAGAGGAAGTGTGTCCTTAGCTAGCGTGACCGCACAGAGGAGAACATTCAGGAGGATTGAGGTGAGGAAAGCACGATGCCAGTAATTGGGCTTGATATTCATAACTAGAGTAATGAGAAACCTAGCAGGAGAGGGGCCACTTGTCACACAGGGATGTGTAAAAAAATGATCAATTTTTTATGAGGAGCTTATTATCCTGACAAGCGCCTCAAGACCTGCTTGGGTCAGAACTGATTTATGGAGTGGATTCTCTACCTATTCTGCTTGTTGCTTGTTCTCATTGGAATTGTTGGTTCTGTCGTGCCCTTGATTCCAGGGGTCAGCCTGATTTTGGCTGCGGGTATTTTGCATAAGGTTTTTCTCAGCGCAGAATTCTCCTGGTGGACTGTGATTCTACTTATCTTGGGAAATGCCCTGAGTATTGGATTGGATTATCTCAGTGGAGCTTTGGGCAGTCGTGTCTTCGGAGCGACGAAATGGGCTTTTATTGGTGCCTTTGGCGGAGGAGTGGTTGGTTTATTTTTCGGGATTCCCGGATTGCTGCTAGGACCGCTGATTGGCGCCTTTGTTTTCGAATGGGCATTATCGAAACGAGGAATCTCAGCGGCAGCCGGAGCCATGGCCGGGGTTGGGCTGGGCGTGGTGGGCAATTTTTTTATCCAGTTCGGTATCGCACTGATGATGGCGGTCCTTTATCTGGGAGATGCTTTCTTTTATTGATTTGCTCATCCCAACTGGATCCCGCTGTTGAAGGGAAAGTTCGATGAATGATCGCAAATGCGTTCGCCCCCATCGGTGTCCTTAAAAGAGGTGGAAGAAGCCGCCGGTCTTTCGGGCCAAGCTTTTCAGTGAATCAGGCGTTTGTTCGAGGCTCAGAAAGTAGAACTTCAAGTTACTTTTTTCCAGGTCTTCGGCGGCCTCGTCGTCGATGGTGTCTTGGAAATCAGAGAACCAATAGATGACATCGTGTCCTCGTCTCTTGGCATCTTTAATGGCTGCATAAGCGTTTGGGTGTGTAGGGATGTACTTTCTGTGGCCTGACGTTTTAGTGACATTGCTGCGAAATTCTCTGAGCTTCGTATAGTGATCTTCATATAACGAGCAGCCTTCCACTTGCATCAAAGGTGCATCGGGAAAGTCCTTTTTTATTTCTGAGATGACGTTCTCAAGGTGTGGATACATGGAACCGGATATATCGAGCAAGACGATCAGGTTTTTTGCCTCGATTTTACGCCCGAACACAGAGCCGAAGCCTTTTCCTTTTAGGCCGCTCCCCGTTCCAGCTCCCTTTGAGATTTGATGACCATTCATTCCCTTACTGCTGAGTAAGTAATCAATCTGCTGCGTGGGCAGGTTTTGAGATAAAGGAATGAGTTCTTTCGCTTCAAACGAAGAGAGAACCAGATCAGTCGTATTCATGGCCGTCACCCCTCCGGCGGCTCCCTCATTTGTGTCCCGATCTGATTCGATCGAAGGCAGGGTCTCATCGGTTTGAACTTCGATAGGCTTCTCGTCAAAAACGGTTGTCTCTTGAATAGGAAAGAAGTCCGTGAATGTGGAACCCTTGTTCTCTTTGTATTGAGAGACCACCAATGGGCCGAGAAGGGCGACCAAGACAAGATGAATGCCACATGCGATCAGAAGTGGTTTGGCCTTACTCACAAAAAATTGTAACACCTCTGAAGATCAGAGTCAGCTTTAGTTTATTTTGGATGCGGGGTCACGAACGTGATTGCCCAGCCTTCATCTTGACCTGATCTGAGGGTGGATCGAGATAGGGTTCTATTCTCGCACCAGATTCGCTTTAACCCATATCTCTCAAAGACCTGGTCACGACTGATGACAGTTAGACTGAGCTGTTGCGCCTGGATGATTTGTATCCGGTCAAACGGATCTCCGTGAATCGGGACAAGATCCTTCACCGAATCTGCTTGTGGTAGCGAGATGGGCAGGATATCAAAGTCGCTCTGCTCAAAGAGAGCTGACAACTCTTGTTCCAGGTCGTAAGGCAATCTCAGTTTACCAATGCCAACTTTAATCGCAGCCTCCCAGACGCTGGCAATACTGACATAAACTCGGTTTTCACTATTCAATAAAACCTTTTTGGCCGTAGATGAAAATTTCGAATCACCAGCGAGAAAGCCAATCCATCCATTTGTGCCAGGAGCACCTTCACGGCATGTATTCTTTAAACTCATCCAGTGGCTTATCAAAATCCGGTGCCATGTAAAATGGCTCACCTTTTGCACACCCGAAATGACGGCTATTCTTTGGCTTAGTTTCTGGTGACTTCAGTTCCGCTACTCGCTTGCCGTGACGCGTAATGTAAATCACCTCACCGGCTTCTACCTCGTTGAGCAGTTGGGATAAATGCGTCTTCGCTTCAAATGCACCGACTTCCTTTACTTTCATTTTTTTAAACTAGTTGATCTGTCAATCGATTGAACAATCAGGTTGTCCGTCAAGTGTCGAAGCGTGACCCCATGGTCAGTATTGTGTAACCGATGTGTCCGGGTTCATACACCTTTCTTCTAAACCACCAGTGGGAAGAAACCTGGCTCGGGGTTGAGACTAGAGCCCGAGGCGGACGGCGTGTTGTTTGAGCCAGAGTTCGTGATTTTTGTAATCTGTTCCACTTTGGGGGTCAGGTCAAACTGTCCTGGACACCCTCCTCACTTAAATCGAGCCAGGTAGATCACCATCAATGAAAAAGCAAGATTTCTGATCATCGAACCAGCATAGCCGAAATCGGGTAACGACTCACCAAAACAGCCGCATTCAACATTCAATCCACGCACCCATGCTGAAATCAGCCCTAAGGAAAAAACAGTCAGTAGTCCGACAAGAAAGAGTGAGGCTTCACGGCGGTAAGATCGTGTTTTGAGACATATCGAGAGGGTGATCTCTAACCAGGGCAGGTAAAGACTGAGGAGATAGGATGGGGTTTCAGCCAGGAGCTGATAGTTAAGTATATTTTGCTCAAACTGAGGCAAGTCTAAGAGCTTGATAATACCTGCATAAATAAAGACTCCTGACAGAACTAGTCTCAAAAGTAAGATAATCATGGCAGGGGTGTCTTGTTTGCTTTAATCCTCTGAAGAGCTTCCCAGCCACCATGTAAGATATGTAGTGGGCTAACACCGGCCTCTTGAAGACGTATAGCCACTTGAAGACTGGACTGGCAATCATCAGAGCCACAATAAATGATGACAGCTTGGTCGAGTTCCCATTGCGCTAGAAATTCAGGGAGTTGCCTGTCCCAATTAGACAAATTCAAATGAATGGCACCCTCATGGTGGTTTTTCTCGAAATCCTCTGCAGAGCGGGCATCAATCCAAAGAGCGTTTGAGTAACCTAGAGCATCCTCTATAGAAATCTTCCGTCCGTCAGGTTTAGAAACGATCAGAGAGGTCAGTGTCGCCAGGCAAGCAGGAGCGATGACAAGAATAGCAATGCGCCTTAAGGAGTATGGAGCGTTCACTTGACCATGAGATAAATTGTGAGTGACTCTAGCTCCCGACCTTCCACCTTCCATTCCACGACCAGTTTCTCGCGCACCGGTGTTTGTGCTTTCCTGGGCTTGGCTTTAATCACGTAGCTTTTATTCTCTGCCTTAGTGACTAATTCAGTCACGAAGGCAGCGGGGGCTTCAATCATCTGAAGATATTTCAGCTTGAGATGAGGATGGGGCGTCAGTGAAATTGATTTTTCTTTCTCGTCTCCACTCTTCCAATACAGGAAAGGTGGAGAGACCTTCATGGGCTTTGGATTAATAATCGTGATAACCAGACCATCCGCTTCCTTAGAGTCATCATATAAAACACGAGCCACTTCCTTGATGACTCCGTATTTCCCCTTCAGATTGACGGTAATGGGCAGGACTCCCTTGGAACCAGGCTGGATGATTTTGGCGGACTCACTGGTTGTCATGCATCCACAGGAAGTTTCAATTTTTTTGATGCGAATTGGAGATTTGGTCAGATTGGTATAATGAAATTCTGCTAATACTTTTTCGGTGTAGGGATCAGGGTGCATCGTGACTGAGGTCTCAGCCCATTTCAGAGAACTGAAAGCGTGGACGTGTAGCGTCAGAATTAGCGCAAATAGGGCGGATGCTATTTTTATTTGTTTATACATCTTTAACAATTCGGGCTATCGGGCAAGTGGAGATAAAGGCTCCAAGTGCCAAACTGATGCAGAAAGGTCATTTGATTACTCGGTATCAGAAACGTCCGCCTGATCAATCTCTAATGGATGGGTGAGTTTTTGTCCACTTGAAGCCCTGTCAGGCCGGCGGTATCTGGTATTTCCATTCCGTTACCCGGATCACTTCCATAGAGGGACTCATCATAATTGGTGTAGCTATCGGAATCGCTATTGGCAGAAGCATCATCCACATTGATATCCAGGACATCGCGGAATTCGGCCTCGTATCCATCACTCATCAGATCACCATCAGAGTCCCAGTGTAGATTATTCGATCCTAAGAGATGCTCTTCCACAGCATCGAGTCCGTCCTGATCAAGATCCGGATCAGGACCTTCTAACTTGACCCGATAAAAGCGCTTAGAGGTATTCACATTTTCCTCAACCAGAATGGTCAGGTCATTTCCGGGAATCGTCTGATCTTCAGTCCAAGGTATAGAAACCAGATCCGTTGTTTCTTCCAGAGTAAAGGAGCGTGCCGCCCCGCCAAAGAAAGTAACCTGAGAGAGATGCCCGCCCACACCATCAGAAATAACTGCGATCTGCTCATATTGGGAATCATAGACTGTAGGATTTGTTCCCCGGTTATACTCCACTTCATTGCTGTCACCATCGCCATCCGGGTCTGCGGAAGCTGGTAAAGGCATGCCATATTGCTCTTCCCATATGTCAGAGGACCCATTCTGGTCCACATCGATGAGCGCATAACAGATGGTGGTGATACCTGATGCGATCATAAGCAGGCATCCGAGCCACCGGTAATGAATGAGCTTGTTCATCTAATTCATCTACTCAGGAACCAGATAATAGAATTTTCGTTCCAATGGGCGATTTAGCCATGCCGGTGGCCTGGCTTCAGGCAGTGGTTCCATTTGCCAGTTCTCTTTGTTTTGCCAGAGGTTCAATTTCTTTTCAATGCCTGCCACCTGAGAAGGCGTCAGGGTGGTAAATCGCTCTGAGTAAGTGCCTAGATCAATGATTTTCTGGCCTCTTCCCATGTTCAATTTTGTCATATCAATTTCATAGGACTGGCAGAATCCTCTTAGCGAATGAGGAAGAAAGAGATAATGTATCTTTTCGAATTTATGTTTATGGGTGAACTGACGTCCGGAATGATTTTTGATCCAGTTTGGGACCGAGATCAGGATCGAGTGGGAGGCAAATGAGTCCTCATCTCCGGTAGACCAGGTCACTGCACACAGTTCCTTATCTGCGTTCTGGTGAAATTGAAAAAAGAGTAGCCAGGAAGACGTTTCATCCGCCTGCAGGCAAGCAGCTTTCATCAGGAGCAAGCTAATCAACGAAAGGAATTTTAGATATCGGCACCCGTGCTGGAGATCTAAATTCATCGACTTTCTGGCCTAGAGAAAGACCTCGACTTCATACTTTTCACGGAGCTGGTCAGTCACATCTTTCCAGTTGGCTTGCCTGGTTTTCTCAGCTTCATAATAACGGTTCTGTCGCTGCTGTTGCGGGGACGGGCGTTGTTTGAGGAGGTGAATGCTTTCATCCGACTCATAGTAGCTGGAGACTTGATGCTGAGAAAGCTCACTGGCGGCTACTCTCATTTCTTGATCCATGCGTGAGAGCGGCTTCATCCCATTTCTGAATTGAACCAGCTTAGATTGAGTTCTTAGTTCTTTCTTCAGCGTATTGGGAAACCGGGCATCCTCCTGCCAGCGGGTTTGCAGGTAAGCCATGTATCCTTCTAATTCAGTCCCCTCAGGAAGCAGGTCAGGCAGGCTGGACTTGGCAATGGTCAGTTCCTGATAATAAATCATGCGGTCACTTCCTTTGCTGAAAGAAGCGCTGGGTCTCCTGGCCGGTACCGACAGTTCAGGATCGATGCCCATGGCTGTAAGGACTTGTTTTCTAATCTCGCGGTCCCGTTTTTTATCAATGAGTTCTTCCAGCGTCGTTTGATGTCGATCCAGGTAGGCCTGTAAGTCAGCATCAGATGCGAAGCTACTTTGAAATTCCTTTTCTTCGTCGGCAATGGATTGATCAATGGCATATAAGAGGCCACGCTCCTCAGCTTCTTTTTCAAGCATCGCTTTGGTAATCAGATCATCGAGGGCGCGATTGGTCAGCTCAGAGTCTGATTTAGTTGCTTCTGGAATTCTCTCTTCTAAATCACTTTCCTTGATCGAAAATCCTTCACCTTCCGCCAGAATGGGGTTGATACTTAGCTTCATCCACCAGAAGGATAATAGAATAGTAGGAATAAGAAGAATCCCGATAGTGAGCGGCTTTTTCACGTTGGCCATTAATTAAGAGGATTAAAGGTTTTTTGGTATATAAACCCTGTATTGGTTTCGTGTTCCAATACGACACGCATGAATTGATTTTGATTTCCAAAGACTTGTAAATGTTGAATACAATCATGATCTTCGTGGAAATACTTTACTTGCCCAAATGGGTTGTTTTTTTCATCTAGCTCATAACTTCCACTTCCAGAAATTAATTTATAACCGCCAAATCCATCAGGAAGCGGTAGCTTGTGGTATAGAGATCTACCGTCTGACTCAAAGATAACGTAAGAATCAAATCGATTAGAAGTTAAAGTTCCCTTCTCTGCATGATGGAATTCCCATTTACCAAAAACTGCTGCAACTGAGACGGAGCGATCTTGATTATAGCAGCTTGTTAAAAGGCTGCTGAAAATCGACAGTAAGAACAGAATATTAGGATTTAATTTATCGATTACCACGTCTTCTTTTACCTTTTTGAGAGATGACCTCCTCCCAAGTCGGAATCTAAGTCTAGCAATAAATTTAAATTGTGTTTTAACACAACTATCATCAAACGTTTCATACAGCCATTAAGATAATCAAGAATTTTATGTTTATTGCGTAATAATACTTGAATCGGGAAATACGATACCTCTTTCATAATCTTGGACATTATTGGAGGTATCGTTTTTTAAGTAATACTGCTTAAAATACAGATCTATATCTCTATTAATCTCGCTGTCGGTAAAATCATAATGAGGAAAAGTTGAATTCATATATTCAATGCGTTCCTTGTAAATCTCTAGATAGAGCTCCGAGTATCTAAGTGCTTCATCGTATCTCTTATTTTGGATAAGAGTTGCAATTTTATGACTGTTTTTAACCGCGAAGGTAAGCTCTTTATCGTAGAGACGGCATAATACTTGATCTCTAGACTCTTGTTTAGAGCAGGCAATACAAGCAATCAGTATGAATAAGATGAATACGTTCTTAGTCATGTCTTAGCTAGGTGGCCATTTGTCACTTAACACTATTAGGAGTCTTATTTTCATCCTCATAACCTTATACTAACACCTGCTTCTTTTGCACATTTCCGACTTTCTTTTCAATTCGACTAAATAAATTCTAATTACTTAGGAACGT
>JBCBYL010000002.1:0-47929 GCA_039815855.1 Verrucomicrobiota bacterium | reverse complement strand
ATATCAAAGACATGCCCATCGAGCATATCCGTCGTTTGCGGCAGGCCTACTTTGCGTCCATTACATTTCTTGATGCTCAAGTGGGCTTGATGCTCGATGCACTAGAGGACAATGGTCTCATGGACAAAACGATTATCGTCTTCTGGTCCGATCATGGTTATTTCATCGGAGAAAAAGCCCTCTGGTATAAGTTCAAGAACTACGAAACGGCCTTTCGTTCACCGCTGATCATCGCTGCTCCGGGAATGGCCCCAGGGGACTGTGAGCGCGTGGTCGAGCTCTTGGACATCTACCCTACGGTGACCGATCTGGCAGGATTGACGCCCCAAAGCAAACTTGAAGGCGCATCACTGCGCCCCTTGATGGAGAATCCAAAGGCGGCCTGGGCACGACCAGCAATTGGCCAGAACAATGTCGGTTATTCCATCCGGACAGAGCAGTATCGATTCACCCGTTACGGAGAATCACTCGACCAATGGGAGCTTTACGATCACACCAACGATCCTGAGGAACGGGCGAATCTGATCCGCCAGAACAAGTCGCTGGAGATCGCCAAGCAACTCAACGAAACCTTGAAACCCTACCGGGGCTCGAAGTCAGGCAAAAAGAAGAAATAGAGCCTGTCCAAAATTCACCTATCTGTCTTTCTTCTTGAAACGAAAACAGTATCCTTGGCCAGTGATTTTTTCATCAGTGCCGGACCAGTCTTACTGTTGCGTCATGATTCTGACCTGACTCCCGGCAGGCAGGTTTTGTTCGATGGCTGATTTTTGGCTTGGCGAACAGACGACCGTTTCCAACTGAGCCAGTGTTTTCAGAACACGAAAGTCAGAGCAGTTCGTGCCTTTCACATTCAAATACGTCAGAGGCATCCCCTGCAGTGGTCTTAGGTTGCTGACCGGACAATTTTCCAACGAGAGGAATTCCAGTGGCTTATTGGTTAACAACTTCATTTTAGAATCGTCAAAGGACGTATGGGAAACATCTAAAGATTCCAGCGGTAAGTTTTGCAGGTGGATGAAATCACCTGTGCGCACACCCGAGTGAGATAAATCCAGCCCCCGGAGCGGAAGGTTTTGTAGCATGTACAGGATTTCCAACTTCGGGTTGGTAGATAGATCCAATGCCATGCGGGATTCATCAAACTGGAAATGGACGGAATCGTCTAAATTATTTCGGAGAATCAAAAAGGCACGGACAAACTCCATTTGCTTTGGCAATGGCCGGGGTCGATACATTTCCTTGAATATCATGTGATTGAACAGGCGATTATCATCGATACTCCGTATGCGATTCAGTATCGCGACCAGATCCGGGAGTTGGGTGATATCCTTGCTTTCTGCGAATTGGCATAATTCTTGATAAGTTTCGTATCCAGCTCCGGCCTTCGAAAAAGCCTCATAGGCCTGTTTAAAACGACCATAGACGAGGTCGATTTTTCCTTTGAGCGCCCAAGCCTCCGGCGAGGCAGGATCAAACTGGAGTGCGGTCTTCGCCATATTCTCAGCATCTAAAAAATTCTCATGCGAGAATCCGGCTCCCGATTTACGGCGGGTATAATTATCGATTCCTTCACTGAGCAGAAAACCATAGGCCCGGGTCATCGTTTTGGAGCGTTCCTCTTCACTTTCCAGATACTGTTCCAGCCTCTCCTTACTGATCCTCTCCTGAGTCAGTGCATAATCCCGAGCCTGGCTGATTTCCATTACGAAGAACACGGAGATCGAAAAAAGAATGACGGCAAAACCAATGATGAGATTTGATGCCAGTCTATTTCGGTTGTAAATCGCGACAGCCAGTTTGAGCACCGAAAACTGCTCGGTCGACGTGAGGAAACCGTTGCGGTAGGCATTGATGTCGATCAAGAATTCTTTGACGGAGGGATACCGGTGTGACGGATCGGTAGCGAGCGCTTTCTCTAAGACACCGCATAAACGATCGTCTAATAACCCGTCTAGCTGTAAGAGGTCTCCGGCGATGGTCTTTTGAATCATTTCATCCGGACTGCCAGTGACCACCATTTTCCCGGTGAGTAAGTAGACCAGTAGCACCGCCAGCGAATAGATATCACTGGTGTAGCCCTTCTTTGCTCCTTTCTGGCATTGCTCCGGTGCCATGAAGCCGGGGGTGCCGGTTAAATGGCCGTAAAAGGTGCATTGCCCTAAGGAATCGTAGGAGAGCTTTTCTTCGAGTAGAATGGGATCGACCACGCGTGAGAGTCCCCAGTCCCCCACATACACTTCCCCATACTCATTGAGATAGATATTCTTCGGCTTGATATCGAGGTGTAAGATATTCTTAGAATGGGCGTAGGAAACCGCGTCACAGACCTTGAGAAAAATGTCAAAAACCGAATTCAAGTGCTCAGAACTCTGGCGCACTGCCGGATCCATCTCCTCGATATACTCATGCAGGGTTCCCCCATCGATGTACTTCATGGAGAAGTACGGTTTGCCCTCCTCCACGCCCATATCATAGATCGGAATGATATTCGGGTGCTCCAATTGTGTGTGCAGCCGAGCCTCCCGGACAAAGGTATCATGATATTTTGATTCCTCCGATTTGGGAAAGGCGCGAGCCACGGTGCGCTTCCCGGTAGAGTCAAAAGCCTTATAAACACGTTTAATACCGCCTTCGGAGACAAATTCCTCATCCAGGTAACGGGTTGACTCAATCTCATCCCGGAACTGATCAAATTCTCCCAGCTCCAACGAGGCCTCGGAATAGGCCTTGAGAAAATCAGCATCGGACAGGGAATCTTTCATCGTTGCATGACAGTTTAGAAAAATGGATTGAAACAGGCGAACATCATCTTTCGATTTACCTCTTGAGCGGTCAAGCTTAGCAATCTGTACTTGAAGTATAACTTTGACTGCACTTCAGCGCCACGGGAGCAGTAAACTTTTTTACCTCGATATAAAGACGGAATAAGAAATCGACGAGAACACGATTATTTCTCACACCCTCACTTTAAAATGATAAAGATCAATTTGATCACGCTGAAACGTCTTATCACTTTCGGCCTGGGAGTGATCATTCTTTCATGCTCCAGAGAGAAGTTAGTTCAATCGCCTTCCGAGCAAGAGGGTGTGATCGAAGAACTGCATCTCCTCAGTGGTCCCCTGAAAGATGATTGGGAACGGGCCGCTATCGAGAGGGGTGGATCATTTCACATCACTGAAGGGGTAATGAAACTCGAAGTGGGGGAGTATATGAGCGGAGTGACCTGGAAGGGGGAGCTTCCAGCACGTATCGATTATGAAATCGAACTCGAGGCGCGTCGAACCGGGGGGCAGGACATTTTTCTCGGCTTGACCATCCCTGTGGGGCCCGATCATTGCAGTTGGATCTGTGGAGGCTGGGGAGGGGATCTCGTCGGCATTTCTAATTTGGACGAGATGAGTGCGGCTGATAATGATACGACCAATTTTTACACCTTCGAGGAAGCGCGCTGGTATCATTGTCGAATCCGAGTGCGACCCGATAGGATCCGATGTTGGATTGATGGGGAGGTCGTGGTCGATGTGGATATTACCGGCCGGGAAATCAGTATGTTTTACAGCGACATCGAGGAAACCGTACCGTTCGGTTTAGCTACCTACGATGCAGAGGCGGAATATCGGAATCTCATTTGGCGGACGTTAGAACCGTCTCAATGATTCTTCCTTTTCGAAAAGAGTGTGTTCTCTGTCGAGGTGAGTCCGTTGGTTTAGCTCGTATTCCTAAGCCATGGAGAATGGCTAGGACTTATCCTTTTTGCTCTTACTGCTCTTACCTTTTCCACGGACTTTACCTGGAGCCATGGGAGCCATTTCTTCCGGGGTGGGGAGGAGTGCAGCCAGTTGGTCGCGAACGTCGGTATAAGCGGGATCGTTTGCTAGATTTTTCCATTCATTCGGGTCCTGAGCATGATCATAGAGTTCCATGCTGCCATCTCCGTAGCGAATGAGACGGTGCTGCTGGGTGCGGACGGCAATGTGGGTATCGTAAACAGTCAGGGCGGGTTGCTCACGGGGCGCGGTGACATCTTTGAGCAATGGCACCAGTGACTGGCCATCGAGATAAGCGGGTGCTTCAATTCCGGCCAGCTCCATGAGGGTGGGATACAGGTCGAGGAGGGAGACAGGGCGTTCGCATACCTGACCAGCCTGGGTCATGCCCGGCACTCGAATCGTGAGCAGGGTATTCGACCCATCTTCCCAGAGGGTTCCTTTCTGCCAGTGGCCTTTCTCTCCGACGTGGAAGCCATGATCACTGAAGAGAATGACGATGGTATTGTCTCGATATTTACTTTTTTCGAGTGTGTCCAGAATCCGGCCCATCTGGAAATCGGAATAGGACGTTCCGGCCAGGTAGCCTTGCACGCCTTCCTTGTACTTTCCGGCCTTCAGGGCTGATTGATAAAATGAGCTGACCAGATCTTTTCCAGCCGCTGGCACATCATCAAGGTCTCCTTCCTTCAACGGAGGGAGGTCGATCTCTTCTAAGGGATTCATATCAAAGTATTTTTGAGGCACATACCAGGGCATGTGCGGGCAGAAGAGGCCGGCAGCGATGAAAAAGGGTTTCTCGTGATCCATTTCCAGAGCACGGATGGCAAAGTCAGCCACCTTCGTATCCCCCATCTCACTTTCTGGAATATGAATCGGTCCCCAGTCATACTCGTTCTTCTTACCAAATCCTTTTAAGGGAGCATCGGGAGGAAAGGGAGGACGCCGCCCCGCTCCTTCTCCACGCGGAATGTCAGACTCATAATCAAAGTCATATCCGTGGCCAACTTTACCCGCGCTGCCGATGACATAGCCGTTTTGTTGGAGGAGTTTCGGAAAGGCGATCGCCTGCGCCAGCACTTCATTTTTCTTGATATCCAGACCATTATTGGTGTGCCCGGATTTCCAGGGGGCGACACCGCTCAGGAAAGAGGTGCGCGAAGGGGAGCACTTCGGACTGGAGCAATAGGCGTTAGTAAAATTGATGCCGCTATCGGCTAATTTCCGGATATGGGGGGCGACAACGTTGCCCTCATAACGGCCCTCCTTCGAGAGAAGCCAGGTATTGAGATCATCAATGATGAGAAAGAGGATGTTCATCGGTTTCTCAGAGGGTTGAGATTCAGCGCATCGCCCTCTATCAGGAGCAAGAACAGAGGCGACAACAATAAGTATTAGAAGCCTTCTTTTCATCTTAGGAAATCATCTCACAGGAATGCAGGGAAGACGAAGTAAAAATCCGTATGTCAAAGGGGTCTGGTGATTGACCTAATCCATGTTACTGTGTACTGTGTTGACATGAAAACAATCAGTCTAACGGATGAAGCTTACGAACGATTGAAATCGTGGAAATCAGGGCCTTCGGACTCCTTTTCGAAGGTGGTTCTTAAGTCGGTCCCTAAGCGAGGAACGGCAGCAGACATGCTCAACGAAGCCGAAAAACTTCCGATGATGACCGAAGATGAGTCTAAAGCCATTGGGGAATCGATAAGGTGGTCGAATCGATGGAACTCGACAAATGAAGTTGAGCCTTCTTAACCGGGAAGCGGAATAAACATCGCTCATGTCCATTGATTATCTCATCGATACGAACTTTCTCATCTCGGTCTGGAGGGAGAAAAGTGCAGGAAAGGCCTGGGCTTGGTTACGTAATCACCCAGACCAGTCTTTAGGAATCCCCTGGATAGTGAAGGGGGAATTTCTGTGTGGTTCTATCTATACGGGGCAGGATGCGTCAGTTGTGAACGATTTTCTAGATCGTTACCCGACTCTTTGGCCTGATGAGCGGATTGTGCAACGCTTTGCCTCTCTCTATGCCATCCTGAAAAAGAAGAATGCACTACCCGGCCCGCATGATCTCTGGATTGCCAGCACCGCGATTGAGATAGAAACACCATTGTTGACGCGGAATGTGGCCCAGTTCCGCCGTATTCCGGGGTGTGTCATCGAAGCGTATGAAGGATAGAGGAGCTGTCTAAGGATCCTCCCCCCTCCATCCTCTGGTGATGGCAGAGTTCTTTCTCGCTATGATAAAGCGTGAAAGAGGACTACTCGAACTCGATCTTAAAGAATTCCTTGGTCTCGGATGGAGAAGCCGGAAGGTCAAGGACCTCGATGGGACCATTTTCCATATCCATTTCGAGGGCAGGATCGACCAACTCAGACCAGTTGTTCAGATCGGTTGAATGTAAAATCCGATAGGAGAGCGAGGGGTCGTTATTCCTCCTGTTGAAGCGGAATTTTAAGTTTCCATCCTCAACCACGATCCGTGGTTTTTGGCCCCCTGCATCGCTGATGGTCGGGTTCCCCCCGAAGCGATATTCGTCATAGTTACTGATGCGATCCCCATCGTAATCCTCGTCCATTTCTCCCAAATCATCCCCCCAGGAATTCACCCAGGTGGTGGCGTTCATCCGTTGCCGGTCTCGACCGTCGATCTGTAATAAATAAGCAATCAAGCCCGCTTTCTCTGTGGCGGTGAGATGGTATCCAGTGGCGGTGAGATTGTGAGCAGCTCCGTCCTCACCAACCGCGGCTGATGGATCGAATTGGTCGAAGACTTCTTCAATGGTGGCCGCACTGCCATCGTGCAGGTAAGGAGCGCCGTCATGGAGTCCCCAAAGTGTCGGGGTATCGATGCCCGGTAAATCGTTAAAGAGTCGGGTCCCCGAGCTGTTTTTCATCGTCCCGATATTGAAAACGGTGAGATTATCGAGCACATCATTGGCAAGCTGGCTATTGGTGAATTGCTGCTCCGGCACGTGACAGTCCGTGCAGTTTAACTTGATTCCGGAGGCAGGTACAATTTCACCTTCGAATAGGCGACGGCCAAACAGGCCATCGGCTGTCAGGGTTCCATCGGCCTGGCGATAAGGGCTTTGAGGCACAGACTCCTTGGATAAAGAGGTGACGTATGCCGCGAGTGCATCGAGATCGGCACTCCTTCCGCTGTTTGGGGCACCGGTGGAAGGATGGGGGGCACCGCTTTCGATGAAGCCAGTCCCACCAAAATGATTAACCATATCGAGTTCAAAATCCTGGATTTCATCGAAGTTACCACTCCAGTGGACATTGCCTTGGGTTACCCCGGAGCGACCCCGGAGGTCAGTCGTGTTCCGCAAGCCTTCGCCGCGCTGGGTGAAGTCCCAGGTCACGCCGTCATGTCCACCATTCTGGTGACAGGAGGCGCAGGAGAGGTAGCCTTGGAAGCTCATTCGTTCGTCTGCGGCATTGTAGAATATCTGTTTCCCGAGAAGGACATCTGTGGTCAACGTTTCGGTTGTGACCGTCGGCACGTCAGGGTGCTTTGAGGCACTGCCCCCTGAAAACAAGCCGCTGAGGTCAAAGGTGGAAATTGACCGACTCATGAAGTTTTTAACGAAGAGCCGGTTCGTCGTCGGATCGAAACAGAGACCTTGAGGGGTCAGTCCGGTCAGCAGCTTGTCCACGGAAACCCCGGTCGCTGTATCGATGACGCTAACTGCGTTGTTTCCCTGAAGTGCGACGAAGAGGAAGTCACCAAGAGGCGAGAAAAGAAGTGCCGACGGTTGGGAACTATCATTGATATCAATGCGACTCATGAAATCTTCCTGGCCGGTGTCGAAGTCAATCCGTGAGACAATGCTCCGGACGGTAGAGTCGTGGTTTAAGCTCGTGTTGTCACGGAACGTGCCTGCTAAGGTGTTCACTTGTTGGGAGGCGATATAGGCTGCTGCGTTGTCGGGATCAATCGTGATATGTGAAAGATAATTCGGGAGACCTCGCCCGGAATTCGGACCATCATCACTGTCGACGTCCTTGGCAAGCTCAATGGTGGGCTGGAGGGTCATAGCATAACTATCCTGATCGATACGGATGGAATAGACCTCTCCAACATCTGCGGGTGAAATGAATCGGCTGACGAGGAGTTCGTCTCCATTCGAGCGCAGCGCCAGCGCAGTGGGCGTAGGGCCAGGCTGGACAACGCTAATCACATTGAAGTTAGTGGCATCCAATTGAACAATTTGTCCATATCCGTAGAGAGAAATAAAGGCGCGGTTACCCTCGTGATCAAAGAGAATATCGTGAGGTTTCGAACCATAACCAAGATTCAGGTCAACGTTATTGGCGGGGTTAACCGGATCAATGATAGTGATGACCCCGGCCTCAAAACAGGTCACCCAGATCCGGCCAAAGACATCGATCGCCAAGCCACGCGGATTACTCGCAACTTCAACTTCCCACACTGGACTCGGGTTCCCGACTGCCGGATCTAGATCGGCATCGATGGCGGTGATCGTGTCATTATCTGGGTTGACTGAGATGATAAGCCGATTCGCCTCATCGAGTACAATCTGACTGCTCTTGAGAGGCGGGAGGACAACTTCGGACATGTGTGCTGGAACGATGATATCGAGATAGTCGACATTGAATTCTGCTGTGCCCTCGGTGTCGCGCAGTTCGATGGTGTGGGTTCCGGCAGCCAGATCGACCAGAATCGTTTGCTCTTCGATGCCGACAAAACTGGATGTCAGGACCTGAACCAACTCCCCATCAATCCAGACACTCATGGACCGTGTGCTACTGCCTGGAACTCCAACAGCAAAGTTCAGGGTGTGTGTCCCTGCGACCGCAGCTTCGAAATCCCATTGGATATTGAAGCCGCCCCGTCCGTCGACCAGCGAACCTCCCGAGGCGCCCGCATTGGCCTTAATGTCCCCTCTGACAATATTTTCCAGGCTGACCCCTTCTGCCTCAAAACGTATGGGGGCAGTGCTCAGCTTCACATCCACGTAATCGACCCGTGGATCACGGACACCCGTACCTCGCCTCAGTCGGAGACGGTAGCGGCCCTCACGTGGAAGATAGGCCGAGGTGCCCTTGTATTCATAGGTGAGACTACGCGTTTCAATCTCCCCAAGGAAAACCTCGTTGGTTTCAACCCCATCGACAATCTCGCTCACGTAGACACCCATTCGCCACCAGGTACTTTGATTGCCCGGAACGGATGTTCCTTCCGGCATGGCGATGAGGAATTGAAAATCAAAAGCGCCGCCGACACTATCAAAGTCCCAATAAAGCCCGGAATTCGGTCCGCCCACGACATACATCCCACCAGACGAATCCGTTGAGGTAAAAATCCCGCTATTGGGACCGGTCAACGTTCCTCTTTCAGCTTCAAAGCGAGGCTCGAAACCATCTTCACCTGCCGCCTTGAAGAACACCGAAGGCTGTAGATAGCGCATGGCCACCCGCTCGGGCGCATTGACGCTGCGCACACGGGCCCGGACCGCAAACTTACCAGGATATTGATAGGCGTGACTGATGGTCTGGTTTGCGTTGCTCCAATCCGTCACGGTACCATCTCCAAAGTCCCAGCTATATTCGAGGGTATCGGCGTTTTGTCCCCCATCCGGGGTGGCATTGAGGAAGAACTCAATGGGCGTGTCGACGATTAGTTCCGCGGTCGTTATGCCGGCTTGTGTAACCGTGGGGTAGAAGAGTGAATCCGGACCGGCCGTGGTGAAGTTAAAGCTATAGCGCCCAATGGGATTGCTGACGATGTCGGTGAAGCCCTCAACCACGACGCGATAGGTCGTCTCGGGTTCAAGCGGAGACATGGGGGTAAAGGTGAGAATATCCTTATCACTCCACACCCGGGTGCCCGGAATGCTGGTTTCAGTGGTATCGCTAACCGGAAAAACACGGAAGGTGGTTTCATCAATCGTGGTGGCGTCCAGCGTCTCGTGAATCACCATTCCGATGCGACTTGTTACCAGCTGGTCCGTCGCGTCGGCGGCGGGAACATGATAGGTGACCGAAGGAGGACGGACATCGGGCTCGGCCTGGAAGGCGTAAATGGCACCGAGATTGTCACCGCCCTGTTCTGAATTCTCAGCGCAAACCACCAGATTTCCGAGGGGGAGCATATATTCGCCTTTATGACCCGGGAAGTTGTGCTCCGTCGGGGTGATGCCTCCGTTAAGGTGGGTGAGATCAATGACTTCGGTCCCGGCAAACATCCGGTGATCCTGAAATTGCATGTAGCGCTGAGCACCCCTGGTGCCGCTGATGATGTGGTGCATGCGTAGGTTTCCCGGATCCGTGTAGTCGACAAACCCGATGGTGCCGCCGCGGAGCGATAGGGGGACAACAAAGTAGTTATTGTAAATGGCTGGCTCATAAGCTCCACCTTCCTGATGCCGCCAGCGAGGATCCGAGTCTCGCATCACATCGAGCAGTACCGGGTTTGCAGGATCGCTGATGTCATAGCTGGCGATGGCACGTTCACCGGCGCGAATTTTGGCTAGTAGGAGGATGTTCCCGACAGGAACCGGAAGGGTTCCGCTGCCAAAGCCGTATTCATCGAAGGTAGAGAGCGTCTGCCCCGTGCGCGCATCCACGATTCTTTTTCCATTGCCTTGCGAATCGTAGTGGTACGGGAGAATATAGGCGCTGCGGGCACCCCCATCCGCTCCGGAGAAGCCCGGAGGTCTGCCGACCGTGGCAATGCTCGGCGTGCTGTTGGATAGACCAGCTAAATCTACGTAATTGTCTCCGGGATGATTCACCCGGTAGTCCGGCAAGAGTGAGTAGGCCGTGTGCATATTCCCCCTGTTGGGAACTTTCAAAGCCTCCGTGAGTATCCGGTCCTCGGGAAGGGGGACACTGGGGTTTTCGGAAGTGACATCGGTGAGGTCGAAAAAGATGTGGCTATTACCAATAGTCGATCCCCGGTTTTCGGTCAGGAGATATCCACGGTGAAAGTCCTGAACCACAGTCCGGATGCTGGAGTTGCCAGGCTCTGTGCGATACATGGCCAGTAATTCTCCATCGGTCCGCCAGATGTTGGAAAAACCGGGCGCGTATTGGTGTTGGGGAAAGTCCGCTGGATCGCTGGGAACGTCTAAGGGAGCAGGGGTAGGTGCGTCAAACTCCAGGTCGAAGGTCATACTCCAGAGTTCGGATGAAATCAGGTTGAGGTTTTTCGTCGTATCGGTGGGATGCGCGATAATGAGGATATCCCCATGCTCAATCGTCCAGGGGCCCTGAAGAACTGAACCTGTCGTGCGCATATCGACGTATTCGCGAAAGGCTGAGACACCCGCGCTATTTTTTAAAAAGGTACCCTCGCTGGCATCGTAAAAAAGATAATCGATTTCCCCGGTCACACCCGCCGCCCAGGGGCGAATAACCAGTTCCTTGAGTATTAACCGAGCGTTCTCGTGAAGCCCCATATTCTCGAACGAAGCAGAAGATTCGGGTCCAAATGATCCGCTTGCAGAACCTACGTCTAGCTGACCTTGGAGGTCGAAAGAAATCACCAGCGCCTCACCGGGTACATCGATCTTATCTTCGCGGGCTTCCGGACTGACTCGTGCGTCTCCATTATCGACGCCGAACCCGTATTGATTGCCGCCGTGTCGATTGACCGTTCCAAACGTTAAGCTATTCAGGTAGGCGATAAAGGGTGATGATTCTGGAGGGAGTCCAGAGGAGGACGCCACAGCGGCCGCGGCCAGGCCGGTATCCCAGTTGGATACCGAGGACATGATATAGGCAAAACCATTTCCCGAATACGGCTGGCTAAAGCTGCTCCCGCTCGCCGGGAATCCGGACAGGTCACCGCTTTTAACAAAGTCGATTCCTGGCCCATGCCACTGAAACTCGAAACCATCCCAATGGTAAAAAAACTCCTTCGTGGATGTATTGCTGGTATCATTCGCCCGTATCGAGATCTGGGCCCACCCGATCGTGGACAGCACATGTAAAACGAACAAAACAACTACCGTTGGAATTTTCACCGCATCATCACCTCGTTAGTAACGCTTCTTACCGCATTAGCTAGCTGATCGTAATCTTTTCAGTTTAAGGGAAATTAGCAAGCTAAATTAACAATTCATCTATCTAAACTAAATTAACACGTTTCATATCTTAGTTGCTTAAGGATTACAAGAGATGCGGGTCACTCACTATTGAGTGGCCATAATGTGTCATGCGACAGTCCGCATTTTGCTGCTTTAGATACGTCTGACTTACGCTTACTCCAACACACGATCTCTGTAGCGATTTATGCTTCCGATCATTGATTTCACATGCGTTGGACTAGAGTTATCCACGGTGGGAATGCCTTTTGAAAGCGTCTGCTTCAGAGAATCGTATTCAGATAGCGCGCTCAAATTTTTCCATTCATGCGGGTCTTTCTCGTGGTCGTAGAGTTCTTCCGAGCCGTCCGTGTAACGGATATATCGATACCGCTCAGTCTGCACAGCATAATTACTCCCAGCCCAAGAGGTGATGACTGGATGATCCCACGGCTTATCCGGGTCTTCCAGTAGAGGAACCAGACTACGGCCTTCCCAGGCGTCAAGGGGTTCGATGCCGCACAACTCTACCAGAGTGGGGAACAGATCGATGAGTCCCACCGCCCGCTTCGATAGGGCCGGCTTGATCCCCGGACCTGCGATGATGAATGGCACCCGCGACGAACGCTGCCAGAGGCTGTGTTTCTGGGTCGTCCCCTTTTCACCCAAATGATAACCGTGGTCCGACCAGAAAACGACGATGGTATTATTGGCATAGGGGCTCGCCTCCAAAGCATCCAGCACCCGGCCAATTTGATCATCAATGAACGTCGTCGATGCCAAGTAGGCATGCATCATGAAATTCCATTTACCTGTCCGAATCAACCAGTCTGTCTGCGGCATTGCTGAGTGGATGTTTAGCCTTCGGCTGATCTCAGGAACATCATCCAAATCGTCTGCCTTGTAAGGCATCATCTGGATTTTTTCCGGCTCCGGATAGCGATCGAAATACTCCTGCCGGACAATCCAGGGTACATGCGGTCGAAGCAGCCCGAGCATGAGTAGAAAGGGTGCATCGTGTTGTTGTTGCAGACGCTGAATCACCCAATCCGCATTCTTTTCATCCGGCATGGGTTTATCCGGTGTATCGGTCACTCCCCAATCGGTGCCGGTCCCGGGATACGGGTAATTGCGTTTATGTTTGCTGTAGGAGCCACCAAATCCGCCAAAGCCACCACCCCGTGTGCCACTTTCCGTAAAAGTGCCCTCAGGTAAGTGCTTATGGAACAGCTTACCGACGCCCATCACCTTGTAGCCACTTTGCTTAAAGTAATTCGGAATCGTATCGCCCCCTAACTCCTGGGCACGCTCTTGGACCGCATTATCATTGGGATGCGTTGCATACCCAAGCGTCGTCGGCAAAATGCCGGACATAATGGATGCCCTCGACGGCCCACAGATCGGGTATTGCACATGAGCATTCAGGAAAGCGACTCCACTGGCAGCCAAGCGATCCATATTCGGCGTAATCGCCCCCTCATAGGTCCCCATGAAGGTCGGAACGTCATTCAAGTCATCTGCCGAGATAAACAGGATATTAGGCCTCTCATTTCCTACAGCCAGAGAGCCATAGCAGACTAGACTAGCAAGTAGCGCGTAGTGTAATCGTATGAACATACCCTATTTCTTATTCTTGGGTTTCTTCTCTGGAGCCTTTGGGAAACGGGAGAGGTAATCCTGGAGCCGTTCTTTTTTCTGCTTCAGGATGTCTGCGTAGTGAGGGTTGTCAGCGAGGTTGATCAGTTCGCCTGGATCTTCCTGAAGGTCAAAGAGGGCTTCATAGGGCTGATCATAGTAAACCGCGTATTTGTAGCGCTGGTCGCGCACCGCATGCCAATCGTTAAATCGTTTAAAGTGGTGCTGGCAGAAAATGTCTTCACGCCAGGCAATCCGCTGCCCCCGGATCATGGGCAAGAGAGAGCGTCCCTGATAAACTTCGGGTAGATTGACCCCGGCGTAGTCCACCATAGTTGGCGCCAGATCGACGCTGTTGGCGAGGTGAGGGAGCACTTGGCCGCGCAGGGCCTCCGGGAGGCGTGGGTCATAAATGATTAATGGAACCCGCAGGGACTGCTCATAGGGATTCCATTTACCGGCCAGACCACGGTCTCCCATCATAAGCCCGTTATCGCCGGTGTAGATAATAATGGTGTTCTCACTGAGCCCTTTGGCTTGGAGCGCTTCGATGACGCGTGCGATAGCCTGGTCAATCCCGTTCGCCAGTCGGAAATAGGCTCGCATGTTGGTCTGGTATTTTTTAGGAGTGTCCCAGCGCCAAAAGAAACGCTGACGATTGAGTTCCTTAGGGTTTTGGAGAAAGGAGGGAAGCGCTTGGTAGAATTTCTCATCTGCCTGATAGGGCTCCGGCATGGTGATATCGTCAAATAGACCGTCGGCGGATTCCGGCCATTGGAAGTGGTAGCCCGGTCGTTTATCACCGTCCTCCGCATGGGTGGCGTTAAAACTGACGGACATGCAGAATGGTTTGCCTTCTGGGTTGGATTGAATGAATTCGATCGTCGCATCAGCACAGAGATCCGTCTCATGGCGCCGGGTGCCGTCTTTCAGTTTTTTGATATAAGGATTGCGGTCAATCTTCTTAAAAAAATCGAATTCCTGCTGAAGCCCCGGGTCGGCGAATTTCATTCCATATTTCCCAGCAAAGCCGATGCGGTAGCCAGCCTCTTTGAGCACCTTCGGGTAACTACTGGCGATGTATTCAGAGGGGACCGGTGGTTTGCCAAAGTTGTGTCCGTGGGTCCGCTGGGATAGTCCGGAAAGAATGGTGGCGCGGTTCGCAGCGCAGATCGGGACCTGACAGAAGGAATTTTCGAAGCGGATTCCTTCTGAGGCAAGGTCGTCGATGGTGGGGGTTTTCGCCAGTTCGTTCCCGTAACAGCCGAGGACATCATCCCGCTGATCATCCGTGAGGAAGAAAATGATATTGGGAGGCTGGTCCTCCGCTAAAGCAAGCGAAGAAAGCCCTAGAAGAAAGACCAACAACCCCTGACTGATCCTCGCCAAAACGCCTCGCCGCAGCAAGGTGATATAAATGATTGCCTTCTCTAGGAGGTGATGAGTGACTTGCACTGCTGGTTTGATAAATGTCTCGTTTTTATTGTTTCATATCTCACCGACGTCTTAGTTCCGTAAAGCAGAAAAGGAGCTCTTAAGTCATGTTGTTTATTCTGCATCTCTTAGGATTCGCAGGTTTCTTGACGCTTTTTAAGCGAATTAATTTAAAAAGCGCAGTATGTTTACTAGCCACCGTAAGCAGGGGGAACAAATAGAACGTCACGGTCTTTCTTAAACTTCTCAAAAATGGCCTTGATGTCCTGGGGTATTTTTATTTTGCCAGAAGCATTGACCCTCTTAAAAACACGCACTTCATTACCTTGGTTCCAAGCTATTGGCTCCTTAGTTTTCGGGAATACCCATAGCGTGACACTTCCTCGTTGAAAGATTTGAAACAGTTGTCCATTGAACTCCTCGACGCCCTGATAGTGTTTGGGTTTGAGCCCCCGGAAGCCGGGGAATTCATCGCCGCTTATGCTATTTGCTATCTCACCAACGATTGATGGTTCATTGTAGAGTTCTTCCTCGGTGATTCCCTCTTCATCAACATTGTTAGAACCAAAGTCGAGCAGTCCGAATTTTTCCTTAGTTGAATCCTTATCGATCATTTGGTAGCCATCGGACCATATTTCGTACGTCTTCTCCTGTCCTTTCATACTGATATGCCAGACAGGCTTAACACGGCGTAAGAATACTTCTCTTTTCCCTTCATTTCCCCTGCCATTGATCATGTATTCCATCAAATTGGAGTAAGTCTTTTCTTCGGAACTCAAGCTACCAATCGATATTCGCCACGCCTCATTATCACTGATTTTTCGCACGATTGGCCCTTTGGGAAGTGGTGGTTTTTGAAGGCCCTCAGATTTTTCCTGAGCCAGAGCCCCACATGTTGAAATCATAAGGGAAGTAATGAGAATAATGGGGATATATTTTATCATTCTGAGACTACCTCGATTTGCTGATCAATGATTTCCCCGGTGAGGCGATCGATAGCCACATGAAGCCATACTCGACGCTCTGCCTCGACCGTAAAGTCATTTAAATCACGTGCGTTGACAGGATACTTGCCGGTTTGGGTGACGAGGTCAATCATGAGATTCCAGGTGCCTGCCTGACCAGCACTAGAAAGTGCTCGGATAGGAGATTCACGCAATCGCTGCACAACATTACTAGGGGCGTCGGGCGTTCCGGATAAAGTCAGATCTAGGCTGAACCCGCTGTAAGGATCCGCATTAGCCGACCCCGAATCGGCGCCAGTGGCGTACCGTCCTACAAGATCTCCGACCTGTATCAATGGGCCTTGGCCTGGGCTAGCGCTACTGACGGCGTTTGTTCGAGCCACCAAGGCTTGCGATAGGCCGAGAGCTTCTTGCTCTGTTATCGGATCAACCAAAGCCGGAGGGTCATTTTGGGCATCACGATAAGCATTCACAAGTATCGCCGTCAGCACGGGAGCTTGGCGGGTATTGAGGTCAACCTTACCAGCGGCCAAGCCATTTGGAGTGATATCCTCAGTAATACAGAAGACATCGAGGAGGCCAGTCCAACCGCTTTCAGGCGAGGAAAAATCAATATTTTTCCACGGGCTATCGATAAAGACATGTCCTAGCTCTCCCACATTGCGGAAAGGCCGGTTCAACATGATAGGCCGATTCAATGCTTCGTCCGCCTGATCAATCGTGGCTTCTGGGAGACCAACTGTAGTGGAAGCATTTCTGGCAGTGATATCAGGTACAAACCCACCCATGGGCCGACGAAGCACATTGTCGCTATCCCGTACATAACCGTCGTCTAAATAAAAGTAATCTTTTGCCAGTGAGACACCTTTATTACCACCAGAGGTATTACTAGGCGACATCGTCTCAGTTTGAAGCCCGGGAGGGAGTGTATTACCTGACTCGGTGGTTGTAATCCACGCTGGCAGCTCATTCCTTTGCCTGGAAACAAAGCTCATGGTGCGAGGATCAAATGCCATAATGCCAATGCGCCTTACGCCGACGGTGGAAGCTGTTTTCAGGCCCTCAAGCAGTGGCCGCGCCATGACAGGGTTTGCTCCAGGCACAACTCTGGAGGGAATGGGCATACCATTATTACCAGTACCAGAGGCAATGACAGGATTATAAACAGTGAAGATTTGTTTGTAGATAATCCAATTGCCCGGATTGTCTGGGTCAGCATATTCCAGAGAGAAAGTGAAGCCTCGGTTCCATCCTCCGTTTGTCTGAAATTGAAAAACAGTATGGGTCGCAGTGTCCCTATCTTCAGGAACGGGGGGGATAGCTGAAGGATCGCCAGGATCAAATAAATAGTTTTCTCTATTAAAACGCAGTGGATAGGGGCCTCCCATGTAGAAACCGGCGAAACGCTCTCCGGTGACAGCCTCTACCACTCCGTTATCAGCGGTTTGACCGCCTTCCGTTACAATCAGGTTAGAATTTTCCAAATGAAGGCCAGTATGCTCCCTTGATGTTCCGGGATTAGAGGCATTATCGAGTTTGAGTAGGGGAGTCGGATTTCGGAAAACTTCATGGCCTGAATCCGCAGGATTGTCATTATTTCGATAGAAATAAAGGGCCGTCGGGTTATCACTGGCAAAATCAAAAACACCCGTATTCGAATTCTGGCTGATGAAGCTGGCATCATCCCAGTTGGTTTCAAATTCGGGCCCATCCGTGGGGGTGGGATTTGAGACCAAGCTCCCCGCCAGATTTTGCACGCCATCATTTCCATTGTCGGGATCTCTAGAAAACATTCTGACTCCAGTCCCCGTGAAAGAGCCAATACTACTCCAGTGGCCCTGGTTGTTGGTGCTGACACAGATACGAAGCTCCTGGGGGGAGAGAGGTGACGTGTCCGAAAATGGTGAACTGGGAGTGTCATGCGGATTCCAGAGATAGGGAATCATAAGGGCAATCCCCTCACCTGTCTGATCAGGGTAACTCAGTGGATTCGTTCCACCAGCAACGTTGCGCACCGGATTAGCCGCATTTTGTGTAACGTTCATATTTCCCATGTTAGGAATAGGATCAGGTTGAGTAATCACAACACTGGCGACGGTGGCACCAAGCCAATACGGCAGATCTTCAACCCCCCAGAATGACCAGGTCCGACCTGCAGATTGGAGATTTACATCGGCAAAAACAATCCGAGTGGGAAAATTGTCCGGATCGAATTGATCTATGATATTGGCGCCAACCTGAATAATCTGGTTGTTGATACGGCGGGCAATGTCATTGGTATAAGAGGTAGATGCGCTGGAGCCGCCCACATTTGCCGTTGTCAAGGTGCGACCGAGTGCCCCGGCATTGATGGTTGCTCTTAGTAGTTCAAAGAAGTCGGGTTCTCTTCCCTGGTTGTCGACTCCGTTGGCTGGAGTCATTGGGTTGTTGAGCAGGTTGATTGGGTTGGAGCCGGCCGGCGAAGCATGAGCTTGTTGGTTGTCATAAAGCCAATAGCCCGCGACTCCGTTAGGGCCACCACTATTGCCACTCCAAATCAGTCCGAAAGCATCTTGAACGGCTTGTGCGGTCCCACGATCAAGAAAATCTTGAGTGATTCCTTCATCTCGTAAGGCGACCATAAGTGGATCACCAGGCGGCAGGGACGCACTGGGCCCTTTGTAGGTCACCCAAGCCAGGCGATTGAGCGGAAAACGTTTTTTCAATAAGGGTTCCTGTGCTTGAAAAGGGGTGCCATCAAGACGTGTCCCGGCAGTGGCCGCAGTAATTGAAGCGAGAATGGGGTTGATTACGGCATCAAATGTCGCCGCTGAATTTCCGTAATTTGAATTCCAGCCCGCAGTTTGGCCAGCGTTGTAGGTTTGTATAAGTCCCACTCCCGGATCATGGTTTGGCAAACTGCTATCCAGCCCCTGCATACGGTAGAAAGAGGGCTGGTTGAGGGTCCGGCTGTAGGTGCCGAGGTATTGGAGGGCATCGAGGACCGCGTTATCGCTGCTGGCGTTGAGCCGATCATCAAAGAATTCGATGAGTTGCTGGCGGCTGACGAATTGGCGGTCGCTCTGGGTTCCGGACAGCTGCTGATTGGCCGGTCTGAGAAAGCCGAACGGGTTATAGGTGGCCCATTGGAAGAAGCTTTCTGAAGGGTCACTTGCCGAGAGCGTGGCTGCATTTCGCCACTGGACCAATTGATCTACCAGATTATCAGCGTTTGACGGAGATGCTCCACCCTGCTCAAAAATTTGACTTACATCTGCGTAAGCGACACTGCTCTTATATTGGCTGGGATTGGTCACCGTTCCAAAGTTAGCGACTGCAGTCGAATCAAAGCCGGCGACATTGGCATCGAGAAGGCCGCCTTCATTATAAACGGTGAAGGCATAGCGTCCGACCACGGTCTGGCTGGAGGCACCGTTATTAGTCCACTGGGCTGCGGCAAGGGTGGTCGGGTTGCTTCCATCCCGCGCGACGAGGATCCAGTCCGGAGTTGGGAAATTTCCCGCCGGAGTAAGGTCGCTAAGTGAAGTGGCCTGCATGAGGAGGGGCTTATTCCAACGTTCTGGAGTGAAGAGGCGGCCATTGAGGGATGG
The DNA here is from genome assembly GCA_039815855.1 of Verrucomicrobiota bacterium. Taxonomy (GTDB): domain Bacteria; phylum Verrucomicrobiota; class Verrucomicrobiia; order Methylacidiphilales; family JBCBYL01; genus JBCBYL01. Next base: position 28,472 of record JBCBYL010000002.1, on the reverse strand, counting down.
GGTGGCGGTCGATGCGGCTGCGGCCCGGTTTGGACCGGATGGGTAAAATTCCACATTCGAGCGACTGACCTTCAGGAGATTTTCCAAACCTGTTGGCTGTGTTGGATTGTAAACATCCGCAAGTGTCACCCCAGAGAGCTGAGGAACCGCGTTTTCGGGATTCCTAGGGATGTAAATAGTTCGTCCGCCATTTGGAGCAGGGTAGGGAGATTGGTCGGTGTTATTGGCTGGATCTTGAATTTCTGCGATGAAATCACCGATGACCTGTTGAAGCGCTCCCTGCGTAAATTGGTCGACTTTAACCTGATTGGAGCTACTCGATGAGATTTGCATCTGGAGGAGGCTGCGGGAGAAGAAGGCCAGGATCAGTCCAGAGAGGAGGACGATCATGGCCAGAACAATGATCAGAGCGGCTCCGCGCCGTGAGGATTGAGAGGTTCTAAGGTCTTTGAATTTCATAGACATGGTTAATCGAGGTAGAGGAAACGTTGATAGACTTTGAGATTCTGCGCGGCTTCCAGGGGAATTCCGGCGATGGTGGCGAAGTTAGGATCATTGATCTCGTCAGACCAGGTTTCTAAGGGAAGACTAGCTTGTAATTCGGTATTATCCAGATCCAGAAATCGTGAAACGAGCAGGTTGGTATCGCCCGCGATCAAGCGTGAGCGTTCATCCATGAGGACGATGGTGAAGACAATGGCGGCCACATCATTGAGCCCGTGATGAAGCCAAGTGCGGTTACCAGTCCCCAAGTTGACAGCGGTGCAGGCAAAAGCACGACCTGTATCCAAATTAAACAAGCGATCTCCTACATTTCCGCTTGTTCCATTATCGGGGTCATTGCCATTGGTAGTTGGTGGGTTGTTAGGATCAGGGCCGATCACCGGAAAATTAGAATAAGATCCATCCTTGAGGAGAAAGCAATATTCAAAGCGGATGAGCTGGGGGCCAATGACAGAGAAAAAAGGAGAATCCTCAGCCGCTATCCCATCATTTATTATAGCATTCCAACGAGACTGAGAATCTAATTGTCCTTCGGGTCTGATCTGCACTTCAGGTCTCACTGTCCCATCAGTAGGATTGTAACTGGTGAAAACCATCTGATCGGGTCCTGTATTGCTATTTGCTCCATTAGAAGCATTGCTATCCCAGGCGAGACCGATCCCAAAGCGTTCCAGTTGAAGGGAGAGGGGGTCATTCTTTTTCGTAGAAGTGCGGTAGCCGACAACAGAGTATTTTCCAGTGTCCTGCTGATTAAAATCGTTAAAAGCGGGTGATTCAGTAAAGAAATAGAAGATGTCATTATCGGGCTTCTTAATTGTTTGCAGATCGGCTGCGCCGGAACTGACGATTTGATCTAAATCACGTTGGATGAGGCCAAAGATGAGCCGGGCCTCACTATCCATGTCCAAGGTTTTATTGGAGGCCCTCACGGCGCCAGTAACACCGTCCACCATGCTCACCATCATGAGGGAGATGATGGTAAAGACGGAGATGGCGGCAATCATCTCAATGAGGGAAAATCCGCGTTCTCTGTTCTTCATTCTCATAGGGAAAAATCCAGGTAGGTCATGAGTTCAAAGGAGTTATCAAGGTCAGTCGGCCAACTGCCTGTGGTGCCGAGTGCCTGCGCGGGCCAGCTGATAACGATACGGACGGCGGTCGCATTGATGCTGTTGTTATTCGTACTGGGATCGAATCCGACATCGACCCGGTATTGGGAGGCAGAACCGATAGATCTGTCCACTGAGGTCTTATGCTGCCCGCCGGGGCCAATAAAAAAGGAAGAGGCCGGATTTAACAGAGAGGGGGAATTTGATGCGTTCTGTCTGGCAAAGCCGAATCGGGAAACGTTTGCTACCCCTTCGGAAGGTGGACTAGGGTTGCTTTGTGCTGCCCGTAGATAGTCGATCTCCGCTTGCATATCAGCGACCACCTCAGCGGCAAGGCTGGCGGCCTGGGTCAACTCCACCGACTCCTTCTTAGCATCGATCCCAGTGGGAAGAAGGGCAAGGAGGACGGTCAGGCAGAAGGTGCATAAACCCAGGGCAACGACGACTTCGACGAGCGAGAATCCGGATGGTTTTGTCCCATGTCTCATGGCAGGAAGATCCGGCTCCTACCGGTGACGCCATCGACTTGCACAGCAGCAATATTGCCAACACTGACATCGGTAACAGCGGGCGTATTCGCCTCCTGTAATCCGACCTCGATCATGGCGTAGGAGGTGAGTCCTTCTAAAAGCACCGAACCGTCAGGCCCGAAACGCAGGACATTGTTGAAGATGTGAAGAGGGGTTCCGCCGGTGGGGGGCCAGTTGAAAATAGCTGTGCTACTGCCTGAGGTCATTAGACTTTGGCTGGTTGAGCGGGCCGACATCGGGCCACTGGCGGGTGGTGGGCTGGAGGAGAAGTCGGCAAGTTGGACGTTGGAATAACGCTGAAGCTTATTGACAGGTCTAAGATTGGCTGCGGTCAGGTCTGCTGTGCCATCGATGGACCGGACTAAACTCACGACGACATCGGTTGGTTGGTTGGTCAGGTTGTTTACCTGTTCAATGCCCAGCCAGACGTAGGTATTCTGTGACATGGCGATACTGCGGGCTAATTCAACGGTTCCTGCGATGCCGCTGGCCGTATCTTGCACCGCCCGGCTACTGGCAACCGACCTTAACCCCACGATGGAGGCGGTCGATAAGAGGGCGATGATTCCGACGACGACAAGCAATTCGAGCAGGGAAAATCCACCCTGAGAGTGGAGATAGCATGTTTTCCCTCTTTTCCCTCTATTTCCCTTAACTGAAAATTGGTTCTGCTTAAGATGTCTCATAGTGATGGGTGTCATTCATTTCGTTTGCTAATGAAAGAAAGAAAATAATGACGATGTAAATACAATATAATAACAAACGCTTAAGGGGCAATAATAAAAATAGAGATATATTTAAGGGGGGAAGTAGGAATTTAGAATGAAGAAGGGGGAAAGCAATCTGCGTGCGTGGGAGTGCGAGTGCGGACAGGCTTGGTCCCTCTACGTCATACGGTCTGGATTGCTTCGCTAACGCTCGCAATGACAACAGACGAATTCACCACTCCTGGTCATTGCGAACAGAGTGAAGCAATCCATCCGCAATGGCTTGAGAGTGCGGACAGGCTTGGCCCCTCTACGTCAAACGGTCTGGATTACCGCGTCGCTATGCTCTCCCGTCTTCGCTTAGAGCTTCGCCGTGGCAGGCGCAATGACGGGCGGAATGATGCGCGTCTTAGTCTTCTTTGTCTCGATTGACTTTTTGGATCTGAGCGCTGAGGTCCTGGGAAAAGTCGGCCTCGGCAAATTCCGTGGAGTCTGGCAGATTGACATCAAAGCCGATCAGCTTCCAAAGGGAGACCTGCACGTCCTCGGCAGTGGTGAAGTCGAGGACATGGCCGCCAGAGGTGCGGGCGGCGTTGAGACCATGGATATGCCACTGGGGTGGATTCAAATCCTCTGCATAAGAGGGATTCCAGAATCCGATAATGGAAAGAGACTCGTTTTCAAAGGTAAAGATGCTCTGGTTCTTCGCGACATCAGCTAGAGAAATAAAAGGTTTCTCTAACTTAGGGATACTGCGCATCCGGGCCGAGGCGAATTTGCCTTCCAACCGGATGGCATAAGGAAAATTTTTCTGAAATTGATCGGCAGCGAGTTCAGCGACTTTGGCAGTGAGTTCCTGGACGGTGGTTCCGGCGGGTAAGGTAATGAGGACCGCTTGATCGGGATCGACATTGGCGAGAGTGACATACGGGGTGGTTTCCTCTTTGCCTACGATTTCGACGACTCCATCGTAAGTGACCCGATAGGGGATGCCATCCATGATGATGAGTTCACCGTGGAGGCAATCGGTGGTGCCGATACCGTGGTTCCCCTGGCAAAGCACGGTGTCGATGGTGACAAAGCCATCGAAGAGTCTTTCGATCAAGCCGGCATAGGTGGAATACTGGATGACCTTATCCGGGCTCTGGAGTTCGGCTTTTTTGACGCTCTCGACTTCCTGGTACTTAAAGTAGCCACAGGAACTCAGTAAAAAGGGGATAAGGAGTAGGAATTTTATTTTCATCAAACGCAGGGCAGGCGGCGAGGCCAACTGGGGGGAGGGGATCTTTGTGCTGAATTATTTTTCGTCATCGGCCAGAGGGCGGCTTCCTTCGAAAGCGCCCCAGGCGATATATTTTTTGTAACTGGGGTTACTTTTGTATTTTTCAGGATCGAAATCAGGATTCTTTTTCGGGATCCGGGCTCCGACTTCTTCAAAATAAGACATCATTTGTCCTAAAAGCGCTTGGTGGTCTTCAGGCTGAACGGTAGCGATGTTCTCCACTTCTCCCGGGTCCTGAGAAAGATCAAAAAGCATGGGGGTGTCAGGAGAATCATAGAAGTGCATGACTTTTTGGTTGCCGGAAATGATCGCGGAATGAGGGATCTCAGAGCGGTAATGCGGAACGTGGAAATAGAGGGGGCGCTTTAAAAAGGTTTCATCGGGCTTTTCCCCAGCCATATAACCCGCCAGGCTGATCCCATCGATATTCTCCAACGTCTCTGGATCACCGCCGGCCCATTCGAAGAAGGTCGGAAGGAAATCGTAATTGACCACATTCCCCTCGAAGGTGGTTCCGGCCGGGATGCCTGGCCCGGTGACGATCATTGGAACGCGGATACCGCCGTCCCAGGCCCACCACTTATGTGCGTGTAGGGGCTGGGTCATGCCTTCGGTGACGAGGAGTTCCTTGTGGCGATACCCATTATCTGCGGCCATGACGACGTAGGTGTTCTCGGCGATGCCGAGTGCTTCGAGTTTATCGAGGATCATGCCAAAGGTGGTGTCCATGTCTTCCCCCATGCCAAACCAGACCGCCGGATCACTTTTCCGGTTGAGTTTATTTGGGTCCTGTCCGGTGCGCTCGTAGTAGGCTTTTACCTCGGGCATGTTGGCATATTTTTCACGGGTGGCGGGAAGACACTCGGATCCAGCGTGCATGGAATAATAAGACATTTGCAGGTAGAACGGTTTATTCGCCTTCGCCTGGTCTTCAATAAAACCGAGGGCTTTTTCCGCCATACTGAACATGAGTTTCGGGTCGGTCATGTCAGCTGGGATTTGCTTTCCTCCGCTTTTAATTGTGTTTCCAGGGGTGTTGGTCGTGTCTCCATCATGGACGATATAACCCTCCGCACCGGGATCGGAATACATGTGCCATTTGCCAACGTGGGCACTGGCATAGCCTAATGGTTTGAGCACTTCAGGGATGGTGACGGCATCTGGTTTGATAGAGGTGTCTGAAACATTCGGGATGAGAGGCAGGCCAGACCACTGCTTACGCATATCGTAGTAGTCGTCCTTGATTTTTCCTAGGACGAGGGTGTAGCCACTACGGGGAGCCGATTGCCCTGTCTGGATGCTCACCCGCGCCGGTGCACATTGAGGTCCTCCGTAAGCATTGCGGAACTTCATCCCTTGTTCAGCCATCTTGGTCAGGTTGGGCATCTGGAGGATAGGCATGCGTGAATTCTCATGGACTTCATCCATGGCGATCGGTGTCCCGGACCAGGCCCAGTCATCGACGTAAAGAAAGACAATATTCGGCTTAGTGGCTGCAGTGAGCGTGACGCATCCAATTGCGCTCAGGACATAGAAAATGGCAGAAAGTTTTATTCTCATATTTGTAGAGGTAAACGTATCACCATCGAAGTAGGGATGGAATCAAAAAACAAGCCCGGGGGATGAAGTCAGAAGGATGGAGGGTTAAGGGTGAAGGAATGAACTCAAGACCATCCTCACTAAACAGAATTACCACAGAGAGCGCAGGCTTTATTTTTGATCGAATAAGGATGAGTTTGGGGTATCTCAATAGGCATGAGTGATACATCTGAACGCAGCCTGATTCTCCATGAGCAACTTCGCGGTAAAATCGCGGTTCATAATAAACTCCCGATCCGAACCAGTGATGATTTGAGCCTGGGCTATACTCCCGGCGTAGCACGTCCGTGCGAGGTGATTGCTCAAGATCCGTCAAGAGCCCGTGATCTGACCATTAAATCAAATTCGGTCGCAGTGGTCTCAGATGGTTCTGCGGTGCTGGGCCTCGGGAATATCGGGCCCCTGGCCGCGATGCCGGTCATGGAGGGGAAGGCGCTTCTTTTTAAGGAATTCGCAAATATCGATGCCTGGCCGATCTGCTTAGACACCCAGGATTCGCAGGAAATTATCGATACCGTGCGTCGGATTGCTCCTTCCTTTGGCGGGATCAATTTAGAAGATATCGGGGCGCCGCGTTGCTTCGAAATCGAAGAAGCTCTCCAAGACTTGGACATTCCGGTTTTTCACGATGACCAACATGGCACCGCTATCGTCCTGCTGGCCGCACTCCTGAATGCCTGCAAGGTAACAGGACGAAACCCGGAAGATCTGAAAGTAGTCATCAATGGGGCAGGTGCAGCGGGCACCGCTATTGCCAAATTGCTCCGCTGCGTCGGCCAGGAAAGCTCTGCCTGTGTTCCGGTTCGTGAGATCATTCTCTGTGATTCGAAAGGAGCCATTCATGGAGGACGCGAGAACCTGACTCCAGAGAAAAAGGGGGTGCTCGGTTTCACCAACCCCGGGCAGATTACAGGAAGTGTTCAAGAGGTGCTCGTGGATGCGGACGTTTTTATCGGAGTGAGTAAGGGAAACCTTCTCAACGCTGAGGATGTGAAGCGGATGGCTAAGGACCCCATCATCCTCGCCATGGCCAATCCGACCCCGGAAATCATGCCCGATGAAGCGAAAGCTGCCGGGGCGGCGGTGATCGGAACCGGCCGCAGTGACTTTCCCAACCAGGTCAACAACGTCCTCGCTTTTCCGGGGATCTTCCGGGGGGCGCTCGATGCTCAGGCGGACGGGATTACTGGTGAGATGAAAATTGCCGCAGCCCATGCATTGGCAAATGCCGTTCCTGATCCGACTGCCGATTACATCCTGCCAGAGGCGTTAGATCGTTCGGTTGCCCCGCTGGTGGCGAAGGCGGTTGCGGAAGCTTGCCGCGCTTGAGAGGGAGGAGAATTGGGAATTCAGAATGAAGAATGAAGAAGGAGCAAGGCAGGGGCGAGAGTTGTGGTATCTTACAGCATGTGGCGGATAGGCTTGATCATCTTATTTCTAGGAGCAGCGGGCATGTCTGAGGCACAGTCTTTAGCTGAATTGAAGTGGAAAAAGCGTCTGGTCATTGGATCTGTAGAAAATCCTCTTTTTCTGGCCCAGCTGCGCAAGGAGATCTCTAAGAATCAAATCGAAGTCCGGGAGCGGAAGCTCTTTTTCCTCATTCATTCCGATCAGGAGTGGTCTATCTATGGAAGCAAGAATGCCCCATCTGAAGCGGTGCTGGCGGAGGTGAGAAAGCGCCTGGGAGATGCGGATTTGGCTTTAATCGGACTCGATGGCGGAACGAAGGAGCGCTTCAGGAAAGAAGACTTTTCCCTGCAGGTAGTCTTTGAGCTAATTGACCGGATGCCGATGAGGCGGGAGGAATTGAGAAGGGAGAGTGAAGAAGGAAGAATTAGGAATTAGGAAGGCAATCTGCGTACGTGAGGGTGAGGGTGCGGACTGGACAGATTTACTTACATCAATCGATCTGGATTGCCGCGTCGCTACGCTCCTCGCAATGACAACAGACTAATTCACCATCCCGGGTCATTGCGAACAGAGTGAAGCAATCCACACGCATGGGCTTTAGAGTGCAGAGTGGCTTGGTTGACTTACATCAAACGGTCTGGATTCTTTAACCTCCACTTTGTTCCGGTTAAACTAAACGAGAATGAAATGAGTAGTGGAGTGTTCACTCAGGATTCGTGAACAGCGTTTTGCCGCGTCGCTATGCGCTCCCGTCTTGGGGCTTCGTGCGGCAGCCGCCGTACTACGACCCCACAAGTCGCGTAGAGCTTCGCCGTGGCAGGCGCAATGACGGGAGATGGACTTACCACTTTTTAGGCAGTTACTTTCAGGTTCTTACGGAACAGGCCGCAAAGGCCACCAATGGCACCCCCAAAGCTGAGGGTCAGGAAGAAGGCTCGTAACCCTCCATCGGAAAATTCACGCCAATATGGCGCGGCGTCCTCTGCCAGAGGGTAGGGGGCCATGGTGAAGAAGGCGCCGGGAACCGAATAGGCGGCTCCCACGACAAAACCGAAAAGCACTCCCACCCAACGGCTGGCACTGGCCTTCTGAAATGGGCCAATGAGGGGCAGAAACCCGACCAGGGCTCCAATACTGAGGTAAGTGATCCCCAGGCCTAATCCCAGGGTCCAGAGTGCCTTACCAGGAAGAACGTCCATTTGCGATAAGGGGCTGAGACCAAGGAAGATGCCGATGACGAGTCCGCAAAGTGTTGCTTTCATTTCAACTTTATAACACTGATGGCAGGTTCTGCCACTCCGTGGCGGCTCTTTAACGATATGGTGACGTACTTGCTCAGTCGGTCATGATGGGTTAGGCTGCTAAGTCCTATGGGACACCGCTATTGGCCACCATCATCTGGATCTTATGCTCCGCTCACTTATGTGAGAGGCATTCCGGTCGATGTGACCATGATCATTATCGTCACCCAGATCATCACGATGCTGATCACGACATTCGTAATTGCCTTTGGAGCTCAAGCGGCACTGGACAACTGGGTCAATTTTAGCCTGGCCAACCTTTCTTTAGGTAAAATTTGGACAGCTGCGACTTATGCTTTCTGTAATAATATTGCGGAGCGCAACATATTCTTCGCTCTCGAGTTGGTGGTGTTCTTTTTTACGGGGCGGGAGGTCGAGCGCTTCATTGGGAGAAATAATTTTGCCTGGTTCTATGCCATGCTCATTTTAATGCCTCCGGCTTTGATGACTCCACTTTTTCTTTTTAGCGGCTCCAATATGATTCTAGCCGGGTCATTTTATCTTCACTTCGCCGTCCTGATCGGGTTTGCCACCATTTATCCGAACGTTGAATTCTTCTTCCGTATCAAGGCGAAGTGGCTGGCGGTGATTTTCTTATCTGTTTCTACCCTAGTCAATATTGCCAGCCATCAGTGGCTTTCTCTCGCCTTGATGTGGATCTCGGTTTCGACAGCCTGGCTCTATTTGAAATATAACGGAGTCGGCGGAGGGCTTACTTTATTTGAGAGTTGGCAAGGCTGGAGTGCACAGCGTCAGTCCGCCCGGATCGAAAAACGCCGCCAGGCGCATCAGACTCAACTGAGAAATGAGGAGAGCAGTGTCGACCAGATCCTGGAGAAAATTTCCCGCGATGGTATGGATAGCCTGTCGCCTGAAGAACGATCTTTTCTGGAGCGTGCCAGCCAAAAATTATCTGATCAAAACAGCACAGAGTAGAGACACTGTGCCAATCCGGCTCTCTGCTTTTAAGCACTTTCCCAGATCATCCATTCATGAAGACCTATACCATTGAAGAACTCAAATCCCTCGATTGGGCAAGCTGGCAACCGACTCAGAGGGCGGTGCTCTGCTTTCTGATCGTGGATGGCAACGTTTTACTGATCCGGAAAAAAAGAGGATTGGGTGCAGGAAAGGTCAACGGGCCCGGGGGAAAGATCGATCCCGGTGAAACAGCAGAGCAGGCTGCCATCCGAGAGACGGAAGAGGAAGTCTGCGTTCGTGTTTCAAATTTAGAACTCTCTGGAAAGCTGCACTTTCAATTTACCGATGGTCTGGGCATCGAATGCTCTGTCTTCCGGACGTCAGACTATTCAGGAAATCCTCAAGAAACCGATGAAGCGGATCCATTCTGGTGTCTAATTGATGAAATTCCCTATGACCAAATGTGGAAGGATGATGAATTTTGGATACCTAAAATGTTGTCCGGCAATTATTTCGAAGGATTCTTTACGTTCGCCAAAGAAGAAATGATTGATTTAGTCTTAAAATAAGATAAATTAATGAAACTACTTTTACGCAGCAAAGCGTAAATTGATAAAAAAACGGCTAACCACTAAAGATTTAAAGAGAATAAAAATGTGCATCGCAACTTTGGCATCATTTATGCGTATCTCATTTTGTAACAATTAACCGGAATAAAATATGATTCAACGCACACGCAAGAATAGAAAATGGTCATCCTCTGATGTATTAGATGAAATTCGTCAGTGGAATGAAGAAGGAAAGCCCCTGTATTCACACTACGTTCGCAAGAACTTTCAGGAACTGCTCGCAGCAGGCATCCGTTACCACGGAAGTTGGAAAACGGCAGTAACCGCAGCTGGGATTGATTACGACGACGTTCGTAAGTATAACGATTGGACCAAGGATCGTATCATCGGAACCATTCAGAAGCTTCACGAGCAAGGAGTAGATCTTTCTTTCCGCTCGATGATGCTGAGCAAATACAATTCAATGGTCCACGCGGCGATTCGACCAAAGCATTTTGGGTCATGGAAGTCTGCTTTGACCTCAGCCGGTTTAGCTCCAGAAGAAATTTATCGTTACCGGTCATGGGATGATCAAACCATCCTGGATGAGATTCGCCGCTTGAAACAAGAAGGCGCGGATATCAGCTCCAAAACAATGGATGAGACAGCAAACCCACTGATCGCAACAGCGAGGCGCCGTTTCGGGAGCTGGGGAACCGCAGTAGAAAAAGCAGGTATCGACTACGCTTCAATTCGCCGCCGCCGTCGCTGGACGAAAGAAGACATCGTTTCAGGAATCCGTGAACTCCGTGATCAAGGTGTTCGCATGCAAAGTAGTGATGTGCGCCAGGAAGCGCCGGCTCTCTTTGCGGCAGCTTGTAAGCCACGCTTTTTCGGTTCATGGTCTAAGGCGCTCGCAGCAGCTCAAGCGGACCAGCAGGCCGAAGCAGAAATTGCGACGATCACAGCTTAAGTCAAGTTCCTGAATAGGAATCTTGTTGGATTAAGGTTCTTCATCTATCTTCAATAGATGAAGAACCTTTTTCTTGTATGTTTGTCACTTGCGGTCATCGGGTTGGCGGCAACGGACCTTCACGCTCAGTTGTCTGTCAGAATCCAAGCGGATCGTGACTCCTATTTGCTCTATGAGCCGGTGGTTTATACGGTGCAGCTGTCCAATGATGGGGATATCCCCCTGGCTCTCAGTGATGGGGATACTGGCATCAATCCATGGCTTAATTTCCTGATCTTCGATTCAAGCGAAAGGAGAGTGCGCAGTATCCCGGGAAAATCGATGCCGGACCTTATTCTGGAACCCGGGGAATCCAAAGCCCTGGCGGTAAACCTGATTCCTCTCTATCAGTTACGCTCGACCGGCCAGTATGATGTCAAAGTTTCGGTTAAAATCCCCGGAGGAAGAACGGTTTTAACTTCGCCTCTCCGCTTTTATATCGGCAAGGGACAGGAGATTTGGAGTGAAAGCCAGTTGATCGACGGAGTATCGCGCGAATATTCGCTTCACCTTTTTATCGAGGGAGAACAACTATACCTTTACAGCAGAGTGGAGGAGCCGGAACAGCGGCTCGTTTACGGAACGACTCGCTTAGGTCCGCTCGTAGGTTATACTGAGCCCAAAGCCATGTTTGATAAGAATGGTAATTTCCATGTCTTGCACATCAGTAATTCGACGGTTCACACCCATTCGATGCTCACCGCAGGAGGAAAATTAGTGAAGAGCGATGATTATCAGCAAATTCAAGGCCGAGCACCACAATTTGTGGCTCAATCAGATGGATCATTTAAGATTGGTGGCGCCCAATCCACTTCGAATCAATTTGAGCGTCCAAAACTATCTGAGGCGCAGCAAGGACTCTAGCTTTCTTCCCATTTGCGTACCTTAGGCATCAGGTTACAATACAGAAATGGAACTCAAAGAACTCATCCTCGAGCATTACTCCTACCAACTGCGTGAAAATGCCAAAGCGCCTGAGTCGGTGCCGCAATTTTGTCGTGAGATGGAAATCAGTGAACGTGAGTTCTACCAGAACTTTGCTTCTTTCGATGTCGTCGAGAAGTCATATTGGCGGTCCATCATTAAAGGTGTTATCGAAGCGATCGAATCAGGTGATGAGTTTGCCAAGTTTTCTGCTCAACAAAGATTGCTCACTTTTTATTACGCCTTTAACGAAGCGATTTTAGATCATCGCAGCAATATGCTGACCCGATTTAAAGACCTCGATCTCTGGAAGCGCCCCGTCTGGTTAAAAGGCTTTGAAGAAGAATACCGGAGTTTCATCAAACGCATTATCGAGCATGGCCGAGAAAGTGGTGAAGTGGCAGGACGCGGTAAAGTCTCTGACGTTTATCCGGATGGATTTTACCTGATGTTCCGCAGTATCATTGATTTCAATTTGAAAGATGACAGTGAGCAATATGAGCGCACGGATGCTTACATTGAGAAGTCAGTGAAGTTGGCCTTCGATGTCGTCCGTACTCAGGCTCTGGATAGTGCAATTGATTTAGCACGCTTTCTGGTTCCAGACATGAAATGGAAGTCGCCGTTCTCTGAAAAAGCAAGCTGCTCCTAATATGTCTGAAGCTTCGCATCAGGGTCAGAAGTCCATTACTTCCGGTAAACTTGGTCGTTCTGCCCAGCTAGTGGGCACCGGTGCTCAAGTCGGCATGAATTATCTCAAGCACTATGGAAAAAAATCAATCCGCGGTGAAGCCGATCTTGATGACCTCCATAAAGAGAATGCTGAAGTGGTTTATAAGACATTCAGTGAACTGAAAGGGGGGCCGCTCAAGATGGCCCAGATGCTCAGCATCGATCAGAACTTGTTGCCCGGGCCCTACGCACAGGAATTTTCCCAGGCTCAATATTCTGCTCCACCGCTCTCATACCCACTCGTCGTGCGGACGTTTAAGCGCGAGTTTGGTCGATCACCCAGCGAGCTGTTTGATGAATTTGCAACGGAGGCGTCCTCGGGTGCCTCCATTGGTCAAGTCCATCTTGCGCGCAAGGGAGATCACGACTATGCGGTGAAAGTTCAATATCCCGGAGTGGCTACCAGTCTGAAGTCTGACCTCGCAGTGGTGAAGCCGATCGCACTCCAGATCATGGGAGTCAAAGAGTCGGATGTTTCCCAATATTTTCAAGAAGTAGAAGAACGCCTGTTTGAAGAAACGGATTACGAACTGGAACTCGAGCGCTCACAGGACCTGTCCCAATCCTGCCAGCATATCCACAACCTCCGGTTTCCTCGATATTATCCTGAATTATCATCCAAACGTGTCCTGACCATGGACTGGATCGATGGGACGACATTAGACAAATTTGCAGATTCAGATGCCAGTCAGGAGGACAGAGACCGGGTAGGCCAGGCACTCTGGGATTTTTATGATTATCAGATCCACGAGCTTCGCCTGTTCCATGCAGATCCTCACCCTGGGAATTTCCTTGTCCAAGGTCAGGAACTTTGGGCGATCGATTTCGGCTGCACAAAACAATTAGGTGATGATTTCTATTATAAGAATTTTAGATTCCTCGATCCTTCTTTGACTCAGAACCAGGAGGAATTGGAAAAGGCACTCAATGCCCTGAATGTTCTGCTCCCGAATGATACGGATGAGGAGCGGCGTTCTTTGATGGAATTAATTATTCCTACCTTAGAAGTGCTAGCGAAGCCTTTCCGCTATGAACGTTTCGACTTTGGTGAGCCCGGATTCATGGATGCCATCTATGAGCAAGGGGAAGCCAATCGGTCACATCCGACCTTGAAAAAGATGTCAGGCCAGAGAGGCTCCCGCCATTCAGTTTATGTGAATCGGGCTTATTTTGGTCTGTATGGCTTATTGGCCCGTCTCGGATCGAGGATCAACATTGTGACGCCTGGCTGGTTGACTGAGTCAATGAGTCCAGCTCCTGTTTCATCTTAGGCTCAAACCAATTCAGATCTCCTGACTGAGACGCTTCTTTCCAGGATTCGATATCATCTATGTCAGTGAGCGGTGCTGCGAGGCGATAAGTGAGATCTTGTTCTCTCACCTGTTCCAGGGTCTGCTCCAGAACGCGCGGGCTACTCCATTCAATTCCCTGAAAGAGACGTTCATTAAAGGTCTTAAAGGCAATGAGGACATAGCCGCCATCAGTGGCGGGGACGAGATAAAGATCCACTTCCTGAAGAGCCTTTTCCGCTTCCTCTAAAACCGTTGTGCTTAGCCCGGGGCAATCTCCGCCAATCATCATGACCGGTGATCCGTGCCTGGACTCGGCGCGTCCAGCATGGATCAGTCTTTCTCCGAGGTCTCCCTCGCTTTGGGGAACGTAATGGGGAGAGGGGCTAAGCCAGTGTTTCATCGAAGTTTCTGCTTCAGCAGGAGCATAGTGGATCGCGGTCACCCAGTGATCCGGAATGTGTTGGATTTGTTGTTCAACCAGTGCTCGATAAACTTGGCAGGCATTTTCTGGGCCAATTGACTTCGCGAGCCGTGTTTTCACCTGACCTGGAACGGGTTCCTTCAGCATGACAAGGAGGCGCGGGGGTTTAGCTGCGAAGCTCCAATGAACCAAGAGGGCTCCGATGAAAGGTGCCCAGAGGGTAAGGCGCTCAAGCGGATAGAGGTGCCAGGCCTCCGGCGCCCCTTCTCCCAGAACACTGTAGCGGTGGGGTAGTAGAAAGTAGAGGAAGGCGGTGACCGCGGCGGTCATCATGAAAGGGTTGGGACGTCGGGCAAAAAAGAGAAGAGGCCAGCAAACGTACCAAAAATGAAAGGCTGGAGAGCAGATGAGCAGAATGAGAAAAAAGTAGCCCGCGTAGTCCGTGAAAGAGCGGAAGCGGAAGACTCCTGCAAAGATGGCGATGATGATGGGGAATAGGAAAATCCAGTTATTGCTCGTTGACCACTCCCAACCCATACCGACTAGCCAGGGAAGGAATTCTGCACTGCGTGCCACTTGGGTAAATTCTTCCGGCCAGCGTGGAACCTCCGGAATGAACGTGAAAAAGAGGAAGGCGGAGAATAGCAAAGGGATAATAGAGACGAGGCATTGGGAGATGACGAGTTTCAAGCCACCCCGCTTCCAGCTTTGATACAGGACCCATACCATCAAAGGGGCAGAGACCCACTTCAGGGCAACACTGACACCAATGAGCAGAGACTGCAGAGAGAGGAATCGATTGCTAGGGCTGGAAAGCGACGGGAGAAATGCAGCAAAAGCGAGAGGAAGCAGAAAAAGACTGTCGTAATGCCCTCCAGCCGCAAAGGAATAAAGCACAGCGGGGCACCAGGCATAGATGATCGCTTTCCTAGTCGGTAGAAATTGAAGCAACCTCCAACAGATCAGCAGGTCAGCGGCGATGAAGAGCAGCTTGAATGCACACACACTCAGGGAAAGCTGAGCAACCAACCTGAAAATAAGTTGAGTCAATGGGGGGTAAACCGCTGTGACCTCTTTATGGTTAATGCCGGACCAGATTTCGCTGCGCAAGTGCTCCAGTTCGGGCGAGGAAGGAGGATGAACGTAGGGGCTAAATCCCTCTGCCTGGATAGATCCTTCCCAGAGATAGCGCCAGATGTCATCACCGGGCTCAGCCGGAAGGAGAAGGAGTCGAATTCCGATGGCTACAATCCAGAAGGTCGTTTGTTTGATCTTTCTGGCCCTTAAGCTTCCTAGCCAGCCTGCTAGAAGGAGGCCACACCCGAGCAGGAAGGGTGGGGCATTGCCGGGAATGAGAAGATTGCTGTAGGGAAGTAAGAGGAGTGTTCCGAGGAACATGAAAAAAAGAGGAAGCCCAACAGAGGGTGTTTTTTTCTGCCACCAGAGTTTACCCAGAGTAGAGAGAATAATGGTGCCCGCTTTGAAGCTGCCTTTGATCGTCCCTGATATCTTAGAAGACCCGGCCTGACGGGGGCGATATCCAGAAGGGGCTTCTTTGACTCGTAGCCCGTTCTCAACTGCACGTGCCTGCATTTCCACAGTCCAACCGAAGCCTCGATCCTTCATTTGTAATTCTTCATAGGAATTTCGTCGGATCATCCGCATCGGGCCGAGGTCTGAGAAGAACCGGCCCCAGCCCAGGCCAATGAGTGTTCCGGATAAGGCACTGCCAAACGCTTGTACGGGACTGAGCTCTTTTTTTCCTTCAGGGGTGGCCTGACGGTTGGCGAGGATGAAGTCGTAGTCATCCAGCTGATGGGCCCAATCGAGGACAGATGTGAGGTCGTCAGAGCCATCCCCATCACAGAAGAGAAGCCACTCGACCTGATCATCCAAGTTCTGGGACCCGGTCCAGCAAGCTTGTCCGTAACCGCGTTTGTTTTCAGAAATGACTTCTGCTCCATGTTCACGCGCAACATCCCGAGTCCGGTCCTGGCTCCCATTATCCACGACCCGGATTCGATGGAGTCCTAGTGTTTTGAGTTCTTTGAGAACGATGGGGAGAGATGCTTCTTCGTTATAAGCAGGAATGACGACTTGAATCTTCTGGCTGAGCTCATCTGCAATCATGGGATTGGTAATTCGTGCAGGTAGCGGGTGGAATCGCTTAGGTTAAGCTGCGGGGCCGTAGGTCGCCTGGACGAGGCTGTTGGCTCGTTGGAGGGCGATATCCCGACTGAGGAATTTTCCTTCTAGCTGTTCATCGTAGAGTTGAGTGAGGACTTTGCCGATTTCCTGGCCGGGCTTCATTCCCATCGAGATTAAGTCGCGCCCGTTGACGAAGGGGTCCGGTTTGATTTCTTGATTCGAAAATTCTTCGATTTTCTCGAGGAGGAAATCGTAAATTTCCAAGTCGCCGTGGCTGCAGGTGCAGTCGATGCGATGGAGTTCCAGCTCGGTCTCGATCCAGGGTCGGGCCATGAACCGCTTCAGGGTGGAAACCCGCATATCCGGAACGTCCTTAAACGCCATGTGATTCGCCACGCAGGCACTGACGGATTCGATGAGCTCATTGGAGCATTTTAGTCGTCTCAAGATGTCTTCTGACTTTCGGGCGCCTTTCGTTTCGTGTCCGGTAAAGCGGATCCTGCCGTCGGGGTCGACACTGTAGGTCTCCGGTTTAGAGATATCATGAAGAAGGACTGAGAGAGCGAGCACAGGGTCCGGATTGTTCAGCATCCCGACCATCATCCGGACGTGGACGAAGACATCCCCCTCAGGATGAAACTGAGGAGGTTGTTCCACTCCTTTCATTTCAGCGATTTCCGGGATCCAGGGCGCGAAGAGGCCGGATCGATCGAGCAGATCGAAGGCGCGCAGTGGATTGGAACCGGTGAGGGATTTGATCATTTCATCGCGGACGCGTTCAGGAGCCAGGTCGCCTCCGAGGTGAGATAAATCACAAATTTTCTTCCAAGTCAGCTCCTCGATTTCGAAATCGAATTCTGCAGCGAAGCGGATGGCCCGATAGAGGCGTAGGTGGTCTTCACGGAAACGTGCTTCTGGATCTCCGATGGCTCGGAGCGTTTTCGTTTTTAAGTCATCCTGGCCACCTACGAAGTCGATGACTTTCTTTTCCACTGGATCATAAAAAAGTCCATTGATGGTGAAGTCACGCCGGTTGGCATCTTCTTCCGGATTGGAAAACTCGACCTCAGTGGGACGGCGGCCATCCTGATATGCTCCATCTTTCCGGAAGGTGGCCACCTCATAGACGAGATCGTTTTCAATGACACGGATGACGCCGAAGACCTTTCCCTGCAAATCCGTGGTCCGGGGAAAAAGAGACTGGACCTCTTCCGGCGTTGCGCTGGTGGCAATGTCGATGTCTTTGCTCTTCCGGTCGAGGAGCTGATCGCGCACGGAGCCACCTGCAAAGTAGGTGGTAAAGCCCGCCTCGTTTAGTTTGCGGACAATGGATTCAGCACCGGCGTAAAGACTCACTGCTCAATATTTTCAGCTTTGAGCTGATGCGAAAACAACAAATAAATACCCCCGCCGATCAAGGCCCAGAAAATGGTGATGGCTAAAAAGAGGGTGGAGCAGGCTAATGCGGTCTCATCACCCACCGGAATCCCATCCCGCGTGACATTGAAAATCGGGAAGAGGAGGACAAAGGCGCCTTCTCTCATGCCGTGACCACCGGGGAGAGGAACACTCATGGCACAGAGCACGAGTGCAAAGAGGATCGTCATCGGTCCCACCCCAATATCGAGATGGAGGGCATGAGAAATAAAGCTGCCCAAACCAAGGACGGGAATGACCGTGGCTACCGCCGCAACCAGCGCGACCGTGGTCTTGAGGGGATAGTGTTTATGCGCTTGGAAGCCCTCATAGAGGGTCTCAAAGATGTCTCGTTTCGGGACCCTGGGCCAGAGGTTCTTGATCGCCTGAGGAAGAACGTTGAGCGGGAAAACGGCTGCCACAAAAAGTCCCATAAACAGACATCCAAGCATGACGGCTAAAGTCAGTGAAATCGTTTTTGTATTCGGATCCGCACTGAGCCGCTCCCACTCAAATGGAATCAGGATGAGAGTGACACACAGAATGGAAAGCAGTCCCAGTACCCGGTCCATGATCATGGAGAGGGCCGCTTTCGCCTTTTTCCCGGGAGTCTGACGCATGGCATAGAAAATTTTCACGGCGTCACCACCAACGGTGCTGGGCAAAAATTGATTAAAGAAGAAGCCGATGAGGTTGACCTTGAGCACTCGCAGGTAAGGAAGGTCAATATCCTGGACGCGGAGGAGGGCCACCCAGCGCCAGGCGGCGGTCAAATGGATCACTCCGCCAAATAAAAAGGCGCCCACCAGCCAGCCGGTATGGGCATTAGAAAATTCCTGACCGAAGGCCTCCCAGTCATACTGATTTGTTCCGAGCACAAGTCCGATGAGGAGGCCGACGACCGCAAAGCGGATCAGGACGGACCGGATCAGCTTGGACCGGTTTGACTTAGGTTCTGACTCAGCGCGTTCCACCATGAGAGGCAAGACTGGACGTCTTCTGATTTGACGCGAGGAGAAAGTTCCAGGACCTTCAAGGCGTCCTTACGGATTTTAGGGAGATATTGATGAAAGGGAATTTCACCCTTTCCCGGGCAGCAGTGGTCGCGCACAGGCCACTTAAAGTCATGGAAATGGCAACCGATACACTTCGATCCGAGTCGATCCAGGTGCTGCTCATGATCGATGAATCCAATCGCATCCTTACGTGCGGCGTGGCCGAAATCATGCCAGTATCCAACCACGGAGTCCGGATAACGCGCGAGCCATTCTTCAAAAAGATGATCGATGGGGAATTCCTCAATTTCCTCACGGCACTCAAAGCCCAACATGACACCTTTCTTTTCCGCATGGGGTACAATTTCATCAAGCACTTCCCTGACCCGTCGGGATACAGTTGGAATCTTCTCCTCGTGCTCCTGAATGGCTGCAAGTTTGAGTTCGACAAAGCGGCGTGATCCGAGCTTTCCGGCTTTGAGAAGTGCTTCGAGAGACTCGGTGGCTCTTGATTGGCCAGTGGAGCCCAAGTGAAGAACCACGGCCTTCGCGCCAAAGCGGGAAGCATGATCGATCGTTTCCTTTGTCTGCTTGATGGCTCTGAGACGAACTCGAGTCCGCTCATCAGAAAATTCATAGCAGTTCGGATTGGCACGGGTAAAGCCCATAGGGAGAGGGCAAAAATTGTGTAAGGATGAGATACTGACCAGCTTTTCCTCTACCGCTTTAAGAATTCCGGGCCAGAGACTAAACCGGATGCCGTGGCTGAGTTCGACTTGATGGAAACCCAGTTCCTTGAGCTCAGAAAGGAGGTCCCAACCATCCTCATGACGGTGAGAATTCCAACATGTGGAAATGGAAAGATCAGATGGTGGTTCAGTAGACATCAAAAAACAAAATAACCCGACCAGCTTGCGCTAGTCGGGTTAAAATGAAAACTTCTAACTAGAAGGTCAGAGTTGGAAGTTGCCCCAGTAATTGATCTTGGGCTCTTTCGCTTTGCGGCGTTTGCGATCGCTCGGCTTTTCGTAGTTACGACGCATGCGGACCTCACGAAGGGTTCCTTCGCGATCCAACTTTTTCTTCAGCCGACGCAGTGCTTTGTCGACAGATTCGCCTTTCTTCAGTTTGACTTCAGTCATGAAATAATCACCTCTCTTCCTGTGAAAATGGGTTTGAAAGCTAATGGCTCCTTAGATGGGTGTCAATGAGAAGAAATGGTTTTGGATTGCTCACCACCAAAGATCATTGCGCCTGCCGCACGAAGCCGGAGCCACACGTAAGGACTTAAGAGTGCTGACTGGTATGGCCCCTCTACGTCATACGGTCTGGATTGCCGCGTCGCTACGCTCCTCGCAATGACAACAGACGAATTCACCACCTTGGGTCATTGCGAACAGAGTGAAGCAATCCATTCGCAAGGGCTCAAGGGTGTGGACAGGCTTTGTTGATTTACGTCAATCGATCTGGATTCTTTAACCTCCACTTTGTTCCGGTTAAACTAAACGAGAATGAAATGAGTATAGGAGTGTTCACTCAGGATTCGTGAACAGCGTATTGCCGCGTCGCTACGCTCTCCCGTCTTGGGGCTTCGTGCGGCAGCCGCCGTACTACGACCCCACAAGTCGCGTAGAGCTTCGCCGTGGCAAGCGCAATGACGGGAGATGAACTCACCACCAAAGATCATTGCGCCATGTGAGCTGCTCGCCTTTTGCTGCCGGGACACGTGATTCGGCTTTTCGATCTTTCAAGTGGAGGTAGGTTGGAAGGCCATGTCCGGATTCGTCCACCTTAATGTGCACTCGATGTATTCCATGCTGGAAGCACCATGCCGCGTCCCAGATCTAGTCAAGTCCGCAAAGGAAACCGGGATGGAAGCGTTAGCCCTGACGGATTTGGGCAATATGTTCGGAGCCATTGAATTCTATCAAAAGGCACAGAGTGCTGAGATTAAACCGATTCTCGGTGCAGAGATCTGTCTGGATCGAGGAAAGCAGGGACATGGCAGCCTGATTCTTCTGACCAGGAATGATGTGGGATATGTGAACCTGATGAAAATTGTCACCCACGGTCACTTAGAGTCAGAAGGATCGGAAAAGAAGGTCCCCCTGGATATGCTGAGGGATCATAGGGATGGCCTCATCGCTCTCTCTGGAGGCAGGCGCGGAGAGATCACCCAAC
The DNA here is from genome assembly GCA_039815855.1 of Verrucomicrobiota bacterium. Classification (GTDB taxonomy): domain Bacteria; phylum Verrucomicrobiota; class Verrucomicrobiia; order Methylacidiphilales; family JBCBYL01; genus JBCBYL01. The sequence goes on along the minus strand of JBCBYL010000002.1, from coordinate 7,440 downwards.
TGATCATCAATGGTTTGAAAGAGGAGGCCGAGGCTTTGGCAACTGAGCTCAAGAGTGTCTGGGGCCCTGATGACTTTTACCTGGAGATTCAAGATCACGGCCTGACCGGTGACGGTCAACTGCGTCAGGAGTTAGTCGCACTCAGTCAGCGACTCCACATTCCATTAGTGGCGACGAATGATGTTTTCTACGTGAAGAAGGATCATGCCCAGACCCATGATATCCTGAGTTGCATCCGCACCAGTTCTCGGATCGATGATGCGGATCGAGAGGTTCAACTCTCCAGTGAATTCTATCTCAAATCGGAAGCAGAGATGCGCGACCTCTTCCAAGATGTTCCGGAAGCGATTGCGAATACGGTGAAGATTGCTGAACGGTGTGATCTGAACCTGGAATTTGGAGTGAATAAATACCCGGCTTATCCGGTTGAGAAGGGGGTCGAGCGGGAAGCTTATCTCAGAGAGCTTTGTCATCAGGGATTACGTCAGCGCTTCGGTGACCAGGTTGACACCGATCCTGAGCTGACCGAACGGCTCGACTACGAGCTGGGGATCATCGAAAAGATGGGCTTTGTCAGTTACTTTCTCATCGTTTGGGACTTTATCCGTTATGCGAAGGAGAACGGTATTCCGGTAGGCCCGGGCCGGGGCAGTGGTGCCGGAAGTATGGTGGCATACGTGCTGGAGATCACAGATCTGGACCCGATTCGCTACGGGTTAATTTTCGAGAGATTCCTCAATCCGGAACGGGTGAGTCCACCTGATATTGATGTGGATTTTTGTCAGGACCGGCGTGCGGAAGTCATTCATTACGTCCGTGAAAAATACGGTCAGCGCTCAGTGGCTCAGATTGTCACTTATGGAACGATGGGGGCCAAGATGGCGGTGCGAGATGTGGCTCGGGTGATGGGAATGTCATTTGGAGATGCGTCCCGGATTGCCGATATGATTCCGAAGGACCCCAAGATTACGATCGAAAAAGCGATGGTCGAGAATCCGGAATTTAAGACCGTCTATGATTCGGAGGATGAAGCCAACGAATGTATCAATCACGCCCTGCAGCTAGAGGGGATGGCCCGCCAGACAGGGACCCACGCGGCTGGGGTGGTGATTGCGGACGGGGAACTCACTGAACACATGCCTCTGACCCGTGATGATCATGGGAACATTATGACCCAGTACAGCATGGGGATGTTGGAGTCGGTCGGGATGCTGAAAATGGACTTCCTGGGGCTTAAGACCCTGACCGTGATTCAGAACGCGGTTGATTTTATTCAGGAAACCCGTGGGATCAAAATTGATCCGCTCCAGTTACCACTGGATGATCCTGCCACCTACGAATTGCTCAATCAGGGGCGGAACGTGGGCGTCTTTCAGGTGGAATCTCCGGGGATGAGAAAGCTTTGCCGTCAATTCGATGTGAGTTCGGTCGATGATATTATCGCCTTGATTGCACTTTATCGTCCGGGGCCGATGGAACTGATACCGGACTACATTGCCTGTAAAAAGGGAGAAAAAGAAGTCACTTACGATCACCCCCTTCTGGAAGAAATTTCCAAAGAGACCTATGGCTTTCTGATTTATCAGGAGCAGGTCATGAAAGCGGCACAGCTCCTCGCCGGATACAGTCTCGGAGAAGCGGATCTCTTCCGTCGTGCCATGGGTAAGAAGAAGAAGGAGGTCATGGATCAGCAGCGGGAGAGGTTTATCCAGGGCTGCGCGGAGCTCAATCAAATCCCGAAAAAGAAAGCTACCGATATTTTTGCCCTCCTGGAGAAATTTGCTGGTTACGGATTTAACAAATCTCACAGTGCAGCTTACGGCATCATCTCCTACCAGACCGCATACCTGAAAGCGAATTACCCGACTCACTTTCTTTGTGCCCTCCTCTGTAATGATCTCGATAATACCGATAAGATTTCACTCTTTATTTCGGAAGCGCGTGAAATGGGGATCGATGTCCTCTGTCCTTCCATCAATAAGAGTGCCGTGAAATTTTCGATTGAGGGCGATTCTGCTCACGCTTCAGAATCGATCCGTTACGGAATGGCAGCCATTAAGAATGTGGGAGTCGGGGTTTCTGAAGCGATTGTCAGTGCTCGCCAGGAAGGAGGGCCATTCCAGAGTATGGCTGATTTCTGTAGTCGAGTGGATTTCGGAGCGTTGAATCGCCGAACCATCGAAGCCCTGGTCAAGTCAGGTGCGTTCGATGAGATTCATCCGAACCGGGCAGGAATGATGGAATTGATCGAGCCAGCACTGGCGAGAGCATCCAGTGACGCCCGTGACCGGGCGGCGGGTCAGTCCAGTCTTTTTGATGATGGTCTTTCAGATGATCTCCAATCCGAGAACACGGATGTCCTTGAAAAACGAAGGCTCTGGCCTAAAGCGGAGTCATTGCAATATGAGAAGGAACTCCTCGGCTGTTACTTTAGTGGACATCCGATTGATGAATTTGAATTTGATCTCAGAGCCTTCCGTAGCCACCAGACTGCTGAGGTCGCCGGCGAGGTGGACCGGGCGATTGTGCGACTGGCAGGACTCATCTCAGCCAGGGAGGTGCGCATCGCCAAGAAGAGCAAGAAGCCCTTCGCACGGCTCGTCGTCGAAGACCGGGTAGGGACCGTCGAGGCGATGGTCTGGCCGGATACCTATGCTCAATTCGGAGAAAAGCTGGAGCCCGGCACCCCGATTGTGCTCACCTGCCAGATTGAGCGGTCCCGACAGGAAGAGGCCAAGGTTGTTCCCTACCAGATTCAGACCCTGGATGAATTATGTCCTGCTGAGATCAGGGAAGTTTATCTCGTCCTCTCAAGGGAAGAATGTGAGCCCACTCATTTTGCTCAGATTCAAAAAGTAACTGAGGATCATCATGGCCCCACACCGCTCTGTCTGGTTATCCCGGGAGAGAAGGGCGGGGCTGCAGTCATGGAATCAGGTCAGCGCTTTCACTTGGACCTTCGCTACCCGGTCCTCAAAGAACTGCGGAAAAAATTAGGACCTGAGAAAGTAAAGCTCCGGGTTAAAGACCCAGACCCCGCGCCAAAGCGGAAGAGGTATCGGTGAGCAGGAAGCGGTAAGCAGAGAGCAGGAAGCGTAGATTGAAACTCTGCCTTCTGTATTCGAACTTCTTCATTTTGATGCGACTTGTCGCATCAAATAAAACATTTCCGCTCCGATTTGTTCTGAACGCTGATCATAGGTTGCCGCTTCCTCAGGGGTGCCATCAGACGACTTCGGGTCCTGGTAATGAAGCGGAATGCGAGCATGGGCTCCATGTATGATCGGACAGGCTTCGTCCACATCTGAGCAGCACATCATCGCAAAGTATCTGGATTCCGGATTCCCCTCCTGGTCATAGACCTTAGAAAAAAGATCAATGGCTGGGGCCGAGGTTGAGTATTTGCACAAATAGTGGGGATTTTCACCCTCCCCCTTTTTGCTGATTTCAAAGCCCGATCGCTTGAGGGAGGAAACCGTTCTTTCGTTACAGGCGGTTGCTTCCGTTCCACCTGAATACGCAGAGAGATGAACTAGACCATAAGCGTGGGCAGCAACGGTGGCCCAGACATGAGCCAGGTGACTGCGCCGGCTATTATGGGTGCAGATGAAATTCAGCTTCGCTTCTTCCTGGGCGCTCAGCTCCTTCGCTATCCTCTCAGCAGCGGTATCGAGAAATTCTTTGCGCTCTACCGTCACTTTCCCGACGAGCTCGACGATTTCCGCAATCCTGTTCTCTAACGACCCAACCCAAGCTTTTTTCAATATGTCCATCACCATAGAAAAGGTATCGGTGCCTCTGTGCCTTTCAATCTTTGAATATAGGTTCGGCTCCTTTTTAGTAGATAGTTGCGCAAGCAGCTCTAGGCAGGGAATCCTAGAATTTTTTTCTAAATAACCAACTTGTACCGCTAATATGCGTAAAAATATGAAAATCAGGGACTTAGAAAAAGATGAATACTATATATAGTGGCTTAATCGGCTCTCGATATACTATATAAGGGAAAAATCCTAGATTTCCCATTGACTCAATAGCAAAACTCTGGCTGTATCTTGTATAGTTCTTTGTTGGGGACACAACACCTTGTGGTCATGGAGTAGCCAAACCACGAGGTTTTTTGGGCTCCTTTAACAACAAATTGGCGACAACTGTGTGGATTTTAAAAGAAATTAAGTAAAAACAGGAGATAAAGAGGATGAGCGACGCACCTAAAGGACAGATGGGATTGAACGGGGTAGACCCACTAGAAAGACAGGATTTTATTATTCGCAAGCGCGATGGCAGGCAAGAGGTATTTAATGACCAACGAATACAACTAGCGATCGAGAGCGCGTTTAAGGCGGACTTTGGTGTTGATTTGGATCAGGACCTGGATGCAGCCACTCAGGAATCTGTAAAAAATGTGACGGAAGCGGTCGTACGTAAGACCCTGGCGAAGGCTGTCCATGGCGAGCAACTGGAAGTGGAGCGTATCCAGGATTGCGTGGAAACCGAATTAATGTCTGCCGGGCATCACAGTGTGGCACGTCGGTACATCGTCTATCGTGAGGAGCGAAAGAAGGCCCGTGCTTTGCGCGGAGAAAATAAGTCAGATGCGTCCCAACCAGTCCTCTATATGGAGAAAAAGGATGGGACCCGCGTCTTACTCGATCTCCAGAAGCTGCGTCGTAAGGTCATCCGTGCCTGTCGCGATTTAGAGCAAGTATGCTCATCTCAGGAAATCACCGATGAGGCGATCCAAAATCTCTATGACGGCGTGAAAGAAACTGAGGTGGAACAAGCCCTTATCATGGCAGCCAAAGCACGGATCGAACGTGAGCCTGCCTACACGTATGTTTCATCACGTCTGCTTCTCGACCGGATTTACCAGGAAGTGCTTCAGGACGAGTTCAACCACATCGAACTCAACGCAAAGCACCGCGAAGGGTTTAAAGACTATATCGAATTCGGAATCGATGTCGGACGGCTGGCACCAGGGTTACAAGAGTACGATCTGACTAAGATTGCCAATGCTCTGGTTCTGGAGAGAGATTTGCAATTTACCTACCTCGGGCTGCAGACGGTTTATGATCGCTACCTGCTTCACCATGAGGGACGACGTATCGAATCACCACAATACTTCTGGATGCGGGTGGCCATGGGCTTGGCAGCGAACGAGGGTGCAGATAAAGAGGATCGCGCCATTGAGTTCTACAATGTGCTGAGCCAGTTCTATTTCGTTTCATCGACACCGACTTTATTCAATGCAGGAACGAATCACCCACAGCTGAGCTCTTGTTATCTGAGCACGATCATGGATGACCTGGATCACATTTTCAAAGTGGTTTCGGATGATGCACGGCTTTCGAAGTGGGCAGGAGGTCTTGGAAATGACTGGTCCAATGTGCGGGCGACAGGGTCTCACATCAAGGGAACGAATGGAACCAGCCAGGGAGTCATTCCCTTCCTGAAAGTTGCTAATGACACTGCCGTTGCCGTCAATCAGGGCGGAAAGCGGAAGGGTGCGATGTGTGCTTACTTGGAAACCTGGCATCTTGATATCGAAGACTTCCTCGAACTGAGAAAGAATACCGGTGATGAACGTCGCCGGACTCATGACATGAATACAGCGAACTGGATTCCAGATTTATTTATGCAGCGGGTTCGCGAAGGTGGGCAGTGGACTTTATTTGATCCAAGCGAAACACCGGACCTTCACGACCTTTACGGCAAAGCGTTTAAGGAACGTTACGAAGCCTATGAAGCGATGGCTGAGGCTGGTATTGTTAAGTTGTATAAGACGGTCGAGGCAGTGGATATCTATCGCCGCATGTTGACGATGCTTTTTGAAACCGGACACCCCTGGTTTACTTTCAAGGATCCTTCCAACATCCGGAGTCCGCAGGATCATACCGGAGTGGTTCACAGCTCAAATCTGTGCACGGAGATCCTCCTCAATACGAGCAAAGATGAAACCGCTGTCTGTAACCTGGGATCCGTTAACCTTGTCCGTCATATCAACAAGGAGAAAACAGGATTGGACGAAACCCGTCTGGAACAAACAGTAACGACTGCCATCCGGATGCTCGATAATGTCATCGACATCAACTATTACCCGACCCCGGAGGCGAAGAATTCGAACTTACAGCACCGCCCCATTGGAATGGGTATCATGGGATTCCAGGATGCACTCTATGAAATCGGCGTCTCCTACGCCTCGTTTGAAGCGATTGATTTCTCAGATGTGAGCATGGAGGCGATTTCCTACTATGCGATTCTAGCCTCCACGAAGTTAGCTGGTGAGCGCGGTGCCTATCCTAGCTACTCAGGATCAAAGTGGGACCGCGGACTGCTACCACTCGACACCCTCGACCTTCTGGAAGAAGAGCGCGGTGGATTTGTCGATGTGGACCGGAGTCAAACCAAAGATTGGGATACGGTGCGTGCAGCGATCAAAGAGCACGGAATGCGAAACTCAAACACGATGGCGATCGCACCAACAGCGACGATCTCCAATATATCAGGAGTCAGCCAATCGATCGAGCCGGCGTACAAACACTTGTTTGTGAAATCAAACCTCTCGGGTGAGTTCACGGTGAATAATGTCTATTTGATCAATGAGTTGAAAAAGCGTGGGCTCTGGGATGAGGAAATGATTGATGACCTCAAATACTATGATGGATCAATCGTTTCGATCGATCGTATCCCTGATGATGTAAAGCAGCTCTTTATCACTGCATTCGAGCTGGAAGCGAAATGGCTGATCGAATGCGCCAGTCGTCGCCAGAAATGGATCGATATGGGACAGAGCCTGAATCTCTATATCGGTAAGCCGGATGGGAAGACCTTGGCCAATATGTATCAGTTCGCGTGGGAAAAGGGACTGAAGACGACTTACTACCTGCGCTCCTTGGCTGCGACTCAAATTGAGAAATCGACCATGGATATTAATAAGCGCGGTCTGCAACCAAGATGGATGAAGAGTAAATCCGCTTCCTCTGAAGTGCAGGTTCAACGTGAACAGCCCAGCCAGGTGGCAACACCGAAGGCCTGCTCAATCACTGACCCTGAGTGTGAGGCCTGTCAGTAAAATACTATAATTATCAATTAAGAATGATGAATGATGAGCGAGATCAGAGAGATGCTCAAAGAGAGAACCAAGCAGTTCTCTTTGAGAGTAATCCGTCTCTATGGAACTCTTCCTTCGAGAGGAGCCGCTCAAGTATTGGGACATCAATTACTGCGGTCTGCCACTTCAGTCGGAGCGAATTATCGCGAAGCGGTAAGGGCACGGAGCACGGCAGAATTTCGAGCAAAACTGGGAGAATGCCTCAAGGAACTGGAAGAAAGCGCCTACTGGTTAGAGCTCTTCAGCGATTCAAAGCTGATTCCGGCTACGAAGCTATCTGGCCTGATGATAGAAACCGAAGAGTTGACCAAAATTCTCTAGAGAATTTTGGT
>JBCBYL010000046.1:0-17387 GCA_039815855.1 Verrucomicrobiota bacterium | reverse complement strand
GTCTGTCCGGCACGAAGGGAGTTGACGATCAGAATAAGGAAATCAGCAAGTTGATCAGCAAATTTGGAAATCCTGGCTTGCTGAAGAACGTGTAAAATTGGTAAGTGAATAAAGAAGGCTGGTAAACCGATCAAAAGACCTAGCGGGTTATTCAATAAGTACATCGTGACCACTGCAATCAGAATGGTGCCAATGACACGCATGACCAGAAATTCTGAAACACGTAGGGGGACATCCGCCCGAGCCAGTTGCTGCTCGAGGTTATTGAAGTAATCGTCTCCGGTAATCCCACTCAACATGGGCTTCAGATCCACCCCACTCAATAAGCTCTTCTTAGCTTCTTCCTCTACAGCATCGACACCTCCAAGCTCCGATTTTAGTTCTTCCGGAATTTCACGCAGTCTTTTGACCCTGGATTTAATGGTGGATTTTGTTTTCTGTGTTAACAGCAGTGAGCCAAACATGCATCCGATCAAGAGGAATAGTATGACGGTTACTAATCCCAGAACAATCAACTCTATACTGAACCCAAACATCTTCAGCCTCTGTGATTATGGAACTTCGATACTTGATTGGAATACTTCAACCGGAAGATTTTCTCCGTGCGCCCTTAATTTATCCATACATTTAGGAATAATTCCGGTGCCTCGAAGTTGTCCGGTTACTTTACCATCCGCATTGATACCGGATTGCTCGAAAACAAAAAGATCCTGGAGCGTAATCATACTCCCTTCCATCCCCTGCACTTCGGTAATGTGAGTAATTCTTCGTGAACCATCTTGGAGCCGGGCAGTCTGCACAAAGAGGTGGACCGCGCTCGATATCTGCTCCCGTATCGCCTTTTCTGGAAGATCCACACCTGCCATCAAGACAAGAGTTGCAATTCTGGCGAGAGCATCACGAGGAGTGTTCGCGTGGGTCGTCGTCAAGGATCCGTCATGGCCTGTGTTCATGGCCTGAATCATATCCAGCGCTTCACCACTCCGGCACTCACCGATCACAACACGATCTGGTCTCATTCGAAGGGAACTCTTGACTAAGTCACGGATACTGATTTCTCCTTTGCCCTCGATGTTGGCTGGCTTTGACTCGAGACGAACCACGTGCTCCTGCTGGAGTGAAAGCTCAGCGGCATCCTCAATGGTAATAATTCTCTCACCTTGGGGAATAAATCCAGAAAGCGCATTCAGGAGGGTCGTCTTTCCTGAGCCGGTTCCTCCAGAAACGACGATATTCAACGCAGAACGAACAGCCGCCTCGAGGAACATAAACATGCCTCGAGTCAACGCCTTGAATTCGATCAGCTTTTCCATGGTCAGTTTATTTTTACTGAATTTACGAATCGTGATGGTAGGTCCACAAAGTGCACAGGGAGGAACCACCACGTTGACACGGGAACCGTCAGGAAGACGGGCATCACAAATAGGACTCGATTCATCGACCCGGCGCCCTAACGGCGACAGAATCTTATCAATCACTCGACGGCAGCTGGCCACATCAACAAACTTAATTGGAGAGAGAGTCACCTTCCCCTTTTGCTCAACAAAAATGGTTTCATGACCATTGACCATAATTTCAGTCACAGATTCATCTTCTAAAAGGTCTTCCAAGGGACCAAAGCCAACCATTTCGTTGACCACATCAGACATTAATTTATCGCGCAGCTGCTTACCGATCGGAATTTTATCTGCTGCCAGCTTCTCATCGATAAGCTGTTCAATGGTGCCTCTCAGTGCCGTCTCTTGCCCTGGATTCAAGAGCTGCGGGTTAATCTTTTGAATTAAGTATGGGAGCAGCGTCTTTTTAAATTGCAGCATGAAGTCAGCTGCTGCATTCGACGCCCCACCGGATTGTGCTGGAGCCGCTGCAGTTTGCTGAGGCGCCGCGGCAGGACGTTGAGGACGACTGGCAGGGCTGACGGCGGGCCTGGCAGCTGCACTCTGGCCTGGTCGAGACATCCCTCCAGCCGGTCTCATCGATGGCCCCGCTTTCTGCACTGGCCCTTTTCCGTATCCTGGTGGTATTGGTCTCATAGGTAATTTATACTTCCCAACGCTGGAGTGTATATTCAGCTAGTTTACGGATAACGCTGATGATTGGCAAATCCGAGTTTGCCTGGGTCATGGGTTTACCACTGTTGATGCTGAAAGTGGCTTCAATCGGAATACTGGGAAGATAAGCCGTGACAGGGTGCTCGAGTAGTTCCTCAATTTCCTCTTCCGTAATTTCAGTCCCCCACTCCGCCATATTGACAATCACCTTAAATTTCTCAGCAGGAATATCTCTTTCCTGATAGGACTTGATTAATTTTTGCAAACTCATCAAGCGACTTAAATCTCTATTAGTCAGGAAATAGACCAAGTCAGCCTGTTCGACTGCCGCATTCGTGGGAGGAAGGTCATAAACACCCGTATCGATGACCGTAAAAGGCGCAATCGTTCTCGATGCCTCAATGAGCGCTGCAGAAGAATCATAATCAAAGCCGTAAAAGTCAAAATCGTCATTAGGACAGGCCAGATAATTGAACCCACTAGGGTGTTCACTCATGATGTTTTGCAGCAGAATGTCATCCATCCCCATCCCTTGAGAAATCGCATCAACCATCGTATTCCTCGGCACCTGATCTAAGACAGTGAAGAAGTCCCCTGATGACATACTGTAATCTAGAAGCGTAAGCTTAGCTTGCAACTGTGTCATTGCCAGCGCCAGATTGACAGCAAACATCGTTTTCCCAACTCCTCCTCGGGAACTAGCAACCGTGATGACATATGAATCCTGATGACTTCCATCAGCAGAGTGCTCGCCACCAGCGGCACCTTCCATGTGTAAAATCGCCTTATTAATGACCTCAACCACACTGTCCATGTTGTTGGGAGAGACGAGAGCGTCGCGCAATTCGTAAGCCAGGATCTGCTGCCAGATCTCCCCCCCCTCCGTTCCATTCAAAGTGGGCACAATGGATATCGCAGGGTTATTGCTTTGAACAGTGGGTATGACGCTAAAGAGATCTACATCAGGTAAATTGACCGAGAGAATAGCAATTTCTGCCTGATGCGCTTGTTTTTCGACATCAGCCGCAGTGTAAACCACTCCTAGAACCTGGTGCCCCTGACTTAACGCCGCGTCAGAGATCAGCTTAGCTGTCCCTTGGTTTTCGTGTGCTATGAAAATAGTTGCCATACCGCTCAATTACTGGGCGGGACGTGGCTGGAGGTCTGGTAAGCCCTGGCTGGGTTGCAGTTCGCTCGAATTTTCTTCCGCATCATTATCCGATTTAGGTAAGTCAGAGTCATCTGGCAACCCTTTCTCGACGTCATCCTGCATCAAAGGATCCACTCCTTCAAAGCTAATATATTCCGGCTCGATGTAACCTGGCATCCCTTCAGATTCGGTCATTTGGAGGTCGCGAACGAGCGGCACGATATCCCCGCCCCTGACCCAGACATTGTTCGCGTTGATTCGTGTCGGTTTGACCGCATAACGTTCAATCCCACTATCTCCCATATATTGTTCCGCTTCAGCTAATTTGACCGGGTAGTCAATGAGGTCGTTTTCAATGCCATTGAAGTCCATAATTTCCGGAGTCAAAATAAAGACCAGTTCGAGTCGATCAGATGAATTGCGCCGTTGTTTAAATAGCTCTCCCAAGACCGGGATCTTACTTAAAAAGGGCACTTCCTGAAGCCTTTTGCTTTCATTCTCGTCATAGAGACCGCCAATCACCAGCGGCTGCTTATCTTTTAATGCCACGCGACTTTCAACGTACCGTGTCGTGAAGAGTGGTGTGTCGTTGATCCCAAAAGTCTGTGTAAAATCAACATTACTAATTTCCGGACGCACAAATAGTTTGATAATGCCATTTTCGTATATGGTCGGGCGGTTTAGCTCCGGCACATTAGGAGCATTTCTAATTGCGACCGTCTGATTTGGCCCCGTTTCCCCACCGCCAGCATAAAATGGATTCAGTCCGTCATTGGCTTCCAGAACAGGGGTCACAATCAGTGAGATTCCGAACGGGCGAAATTCAACCGACTCAGTCGAAATTCCATCAGAGACATTGGTCGTAATGATTGGAATTTCGCCTCCCACTCTGAAAATAGCAGGTTGGCCATTCAATACGGTCAAAGTCGGCTCTTGTAAAATACGTGCCACATTTTGGGACTGAGCTAAACTTAATAAGGCATTAAAATCGGCCCCGACAATCTGATTGACGGCCTGGAAGTAAGGAGCCCCTGCAATACTTGAGATACCAAAAGGAATTGCTCCCTGCACTCCACTAATCCCATTATCGGGATCACCACCAGCGCCACCCTGATATTGGAGCCCGATTTCCTTAGCACGGGTTACGTTGACTTCAAGGATCTGAGTTTTGATCCGGATCTGTGAAGGGTTTTCAATCGACATCAAGTCCAGCACATCCGGGGTCATCGCAGTGGCGATCTGTAATGCCTTACGGTAGGAGAGATCATTTTTCATATTCCCTTCAAGCAACAGCCTCCCACCAGCGAGGAAAACAGCATTGAGATTGGGATCGCCGACCATCTCCTTCAGCATTTTGATCAAGTCAACCTGAGTAGGGTCTTCTACAGTGATAGAGTAAATCGTAGTCACCCCATCTTTTTCCACTGTAACGAATGCTTCACCACGAGTAATCGCACTGAGGAGCAAACGCGTTTCGGAAGGAGGCACATCCTCCAGATAATCGACAATGTCTCGGCGATCGATCAAAACAGAATCAGGTGATTCGATTGGAACGATGATGGTCTGCCCTGCCAATGACCTCATTGTAATCGTTTCGGCATCTTGTGCAGAGGCCATGGTGGTTAACGCACTAAAGAGAACGGTCGTGGCAGCAAGGAGATGGCGACAAATTTTAAACAGTTTCATAATCAATAGAATCTACGTGGTGCAGAAGGGGCAACCACTGGTGCAACTTCCGGCTCTTCATCTACCTCCTCCTCAGGAATCAGTGCTTCCGCCGATAACATATCTAAAATCATCGAATCGATAGCACCCGTTGTGCTGGCTAGTTTCTCATCATCATACCGGCGTAAAATCATCGTCAGAGTCGCATTGGCATTCGCATTCAATAAAATTTCCGCTTCTTGGGGATCTACTAGAAAGGTAACATTACCTCCTACCCCCCTTCTCCGGGTGGAAGCACCCTCAGGCTCTTGACCGGTTCGTTCTCCCGCCTGCTCTCCTAAGTTGATATCGAATACTTTCACTTTCTGCATGAAGATCCGACTAATTGACTGCCCGGTGTCCTCTCCATCCGAGTTTAATAACGCCGCAGAATAAACAATATCCACCACATCGCCATTTTTCACCATGAATGCATTACTTCTTAACTCATCCAAGGGAAGGGTCACCAGACGCTTGCCTTCTGGAATAATCAAGGATGCGCGCATAAATTGTTCTGGGGTTTTAAATTTAGGAGTCATCAGCAAGTCTCCCTCTGGAATGAAATGTATATTGAGAAGCCCCTCCAGTGTTGCTATGTCTTCCACTGCTCCCTCAGGGATCAGTGCTTCCGGCATTTGTTTATAATCAACCAGCGTTTGGGTAATCTGTCTGCCGGGTTCGAGATCGATCTTAGCGAAGGCTACTTTTCTGGTCTCGACGACGACTTCCTCACCCTGGTTACTGGTATCGACAACTCGAACCGCATTTGCTTCATAGCTCTTAAGTATTCTCACTATGAGAAATGCAGCGAAGATGCCCACCAGCACGGAGGCAATTAACAATATGTTAAAGGCTTTGTTCACAACTGACTATTTACTAGAAACTACAGAAAAACTTAGGAGGAGGTCAATCCCTTTCTGTAGACCGAAATAGAGTGTGGTTGAAACCTACTTCTTAGGCTTGGAAGAATAAGCCCATGTCTTGAGCCGAAGTGAGTTCAAATTAATGAAGCCTGTGGCATCGGATTGATCATAAGCACCTTGATCCGCTTCCATGGTAGCGACATCTTCTCGATAGAGTGAATAGGGGCTTTTTCGACCGGAAACGATTATATTTCCTTTGTAGAGCTTAAGCTTAACTGTTCCTTCTACGCGCTCCTGGCTTTGATCAATGGCCGCTTGCAGGAAATCACGCTCAGGGGCAAACCAGAATCCGTTGTAGACCAACTCAGCATACTTTGGAATCAACGTGTCACGCAGGTGACAGACCTCACGGTCCATGGTCAGTGTCTCCAGATGACGATGCGCCGTCATCAAGACCGTCCCCCCGGGGGTCTCATACACTCCGCGAGATTTCATCCCGACAAAGCGATTTTCGACCATGTCAACGCGGCCAATGCCATGCTTCCCAGCCAGACGGTTTAATTTTTTAATCACTTGAGCGGGACTGAGTGCTTTGCCATTAACGGCAACACAATCACCTTTCACGAAGTCGAGAGTGACGTAAGCAGGTTGATCAGGAGCTTCCTGCGGATCAACCGTCAGCTTAAACATATCAGCTTTAGGTTCGACCCAGGGATCTTCTAAAATTCCACTTTCAAAACTCAAATGAAGTAAATTTCGATCCATCGAATAAGGCTTCTTCGCGGAGACCGGGACCGAAATCCCCAGCTTCTTTGCATAGTTCATGAGGTCGGCACGACCTTCAAAATCCCAAATCCGCCAAGGGGCAATCACTTCCAGTTCAGGAGCTAATGCGGCAAAGGTCAGCTCGAAACGCACTTGGTCGTTGCCTTTACCCGTCGCCCCATGAGCGACCGCATCCGCTTTTTCTTTTCTGGCAATTTCGACCATCCGTTTGGCAATCAGAGGGCGCGCAATACTCGTTCCTAAATAATAGAGGTTCTCGTAGAGCGCGTTTGCTCTCAGCATCGGGTAGATGAAATCTGAAGCAAATTCTTCGGTGAGATCATCGATATAACACTTGGAAGCTCCGGTCTTAAGTGCTTTTTTATCGAGCCCTTTTAATTCCTCTTCCTGACCGACATCAGCGCAGAAAGCAACAATCTCAGCGGAGTACTCCTCCTGAAGCCAACGAAGTAAGATGGAGGTATCTAAGCCTCCTGAGTAAGCGACGACAATTTTCATGCTCAGGAATTATGCGACTGCCGCGGAGCCTGATTTTTCAGATGGTTTGATTTCAGCCAGGAAAGGCTGCGCCTTTTCAATCGCGGCATCTGCAGTCAGACCATATTTTTCACGGAGAGCGTCCTCTTTGCCATGCTCAATGAACTGATCTGGCCAGCCGACACGCACTAATGGGATATCAATATTGAGGTCGGATAAGTTATCCGCGACGATACTGCCAAACCCACCTTCCAAAACGTGATCTTCCAGGCTAATCATCAGATCGCACGAACGGCCAAAGAATTCGAGGGTGCCTTGATCCAGTGGCTTGGCAAATCTTGCGTTAATCAGAGCCACGGAATATCCCTTGGCAGTCAGCTTTTCGGCAATCTCCTCACCGACAATCGCCATCTTACCATAGCTCCAGATCGCTACTTGTGATCCATGTTTTACCACCTCAGCTTTACCAATTTGAATCATCTCAGGCTCAGGCTTAATTTCAGCACCTGTAGCGTAGCCTCTGGGATAGCGAATCGCGATGGGGCCGGAATGATTGACCGCTGTCCAGAGCATATCGACAAATTCATCCTCATCTTTAGGAGACATGTGCACTGCATTGGGAACAGCACGGAAATAAGTGATATCGAACAGTCCATGGTGAGTGGGTCCATCATCTCCAGATACCCCTCCCCGATCCATACAGAAAATCACATTCAGGTTCTGGAGACAGACATCGTGAACGATCTGATCGAATGCTCTTTGTAGAAAGGTCGAGTAAATACCACAAACAGGCTTGTAGCCTTTTGTCGCCATGCCTGCCGCAAAAAGCACCGCATGCTCTTCCGCAATCCCGACATCAAAGTAACGATCCGGATGCTTCGGCTGAAAGTAATCCAAGCCGGTGCCGTTTGGCATTCCCGCTGTGATGGCAATCAACTTATTGTTGGTGTCAGCAAATTTAGTCAGCTGCTGAGCAAAGATCTTAGAAAAAGTAGGCGGCCCTCCCCCCTTCGCTTCACCCGTTTCTAATTCGAATGCCGGGGTGCCGTGGAAAGCTTTCTTCTTCGCCTGGGCTGGTTCATATCCTCTTCCCTTCTGAGTCAAGACATGGACAATGACAGGATGGTCCTGAACTTTCAGATACTCGAAGGTCTTAATCAAGTTATGAACATCATGACCGTCAATCGGGCCATAATAGTGCATCCCTAGCTCCTCAAAGATCACACTTGGTAACAGTAAGCCTTTTGCCGCCTCTTCCATTTTTCTCGCGTATTTTACTACCGACTTACCGCCTAGCTTCTCGATAAAGTGAGCCGCCTTCTCATGTAAGTGTGAGTAATTCGGGTTCGTGACGATGTTATTGAAGTAGTCAGCGATGGCTCCCACGTTCTTGTCGATCGACCATTCATTATCGTTCAAGACGACAATCATCTTCTTGGTTGAACTGCAAATATTATTGAGAGCCTCAAAAGAAATCCCACAGGTAAAGGCCGCATCTCCAGCCAGGACGACGACGTTCTCGTCTGATCCTCTCAGGTCCCGTGCAACCGCCATGCCTAAGCCCGCAGAAATGGCTGTTCCCGCATGCCCTGCACCAAAGCAATCATGTGGGCTCTCCGCCCGCACCATAAATCCGTTCGGCCCCCCTGGTTGGCGAATTTGATCAAAATTCTCACGGCGCCCGGTAAAGAGCTTATGCACGTAAGCCTGGTGGCTGACATCAAAAACAAAATTATCCTTAGGCGTCTCAAAAACCCGATGCATCGCCATCGTGAGTTCCACCACGCCGAGGTTCGGGCCTAAATGCCCGCCCGTTTTACTGGTGACGCTGATGAGCTCATCTCTGACTTCTTGGGCAAGCTGTTCTAACTGATTCGCCGGGACCGCTTTAAGGTCTTCAGGGCTATTAATGGTATCTAGGATTCTCGACATAATTTCTACTACTCTTTAATGGGCAGGAGCATCATTCAGGTCAAAACAAATCGATTCCCTCTTTCGGATCGTCTGTCTCGATCTGCTCCTCCACCATTTTCGCCTCTAGCTCTTCTACCTTCAGTTCTGCTGCTTTCAGCTTCTTTTGGCAGAACTGTAAATACTGAACTCCTTTTTCATAGGAATCGATCACATCATCCAAGGGAAGTTCAGCCGACTCCATTTTTTCGATAATGGCCGTCAGCTCTTCTAATCCCTGCTCAAACGTCTCAGGTTCAGTCTCCTTTTTCTTTACCGATTTTGCTGACATAAAGGGCAAGCAGTTTGTCTAATCATCAGAGAGGGTCGAGCTTATTTCTTATCGTTCTTGGGTTGAACCTCTGCTTCAAAGGCTCCGTCGGAAACTTGGACTTGGACCTTCTTCGCGTTCTCTGCTGATTTAATGGAACGGACCGTTTTTCCTGCCTGATCGTAAACAATCGCGTATCCGCGCTTGAGTGTCGATTTGGGTGAAAGGGTCTCTAAACGCGCTGCATACTGGGCCATTCGCTCCGTAAAGATCTTCAGTTTCGCCGTGGGTTCATAGTGTGCTAGCACTTGAGCACGATGGTCCAAATCAGTGCGAGCTGCTGAAATCCAATCCTCGCTTCTTCTCGACAACTCGCTTTGAAAATCGTCGAGCCGTTGGGAATACTGATCAATCACCCGTGATGGCTCATGGAACAAATAATGGTCCTGATACTTCTCTAGGGAAAGGTGCCGCTTGGACAGGGCATTCTTTACCTCCTTGCGAAGTATCTGTCCGGATTGATCCAATTGGGACTGCCACTCTTCATCAGCCGTGCTCACCAGTTCAGCCGCCGCCGATGGGGTCGGTGCCCTTAGATCAGCGACGAAATCAGCAATCGTAAAATCGATCTCATGTCCTACCGCTGAAATCACAGGCACCGAGCATGCATCGATTGCTCTGGCCACCCTCTCCTCATTAAACGGCCAAAGGTCTTCCAGGCTTCCGCCGCCTCGGGTCAGCACGATGACGTCCACCTCTCCATGCTTTTCTAAGGCCCTCAGCGCTGCTGCTATTTCATAAGAAGCCTCGCCTCCTTGCACACGGACATGGGCAGAGCAAACCGTGAGTCTCGGGCAGCGCCGCCCCAGGACATTGAGAAAATCCTGAATCGCAGCACCCGTCTTGGAAGTCACTAATCCGATTCTCTTGGGAAAAACCGGTATGTTTTTTTTCAGAGCAGGATCGAACAAGCCCTCTGCATCCAGCTTTCGCTTGAGCTCTTCGAATCGCTTTTGAAGTTGCCCCTCCCCTTTTAAGGCCATGGAGCGAACCCGGATCTGATATTGCCCCCTCGGAGCATAAACGGTGATGTCACCTGAGAGCACAACCTGCTGCCCATCTTCCGGGCTAAAGCCTAGCCGGCTTGCGTCACCTCTAAATTGAACCGCACTCAGTTGGGCTCCTTCATCTTTCAGCGTGAAATAAAGATGCCCGGATGCCTGTCGCCGAAAATTAGAAATTTCTCCCTCGACCTGAATGGATCGAAATTCTGATTCCAGCAGACCGCGTACGCTTTGAGTGAGAGAAGAGACCGTCCATATCGACTCAGGCTCCCTGCCCGGCAGATCGAAATCGTCTTTACTCATCCGCTGGTGTTTCCACCTTGATTTGGAAACGTTCTATCTGCGTGGCCTTCCCTGATCCGGTATCGATCTCGACCAGCACTCCGTCTGCTTGCAAACCCGTCCGGGCCAGATTCATCTTTGTCGGTAATTGAGTGCGATAGCGGTCGAGAACATCTGCGACTTGACGCCCGATGACGGAATGATGTGCTCCACAGAATCCGACATCCGTGATCGCAGCCGTTCCTCCCGACAGAATCCGTTCATCCGCAGTCTGGACATGGGTATGGGTCCCCACGATGACACTGACCAGACCGTCCACTTCATGAGCCATGGCAATTTTTTCCGATGTCGTTTCGGCATGAAAGTCGTAGAGGATCAACTGCGTTTCTTTTCTCACCTCATCCAAGAGGCGCCGGATGCCTAAAAACGGATTGGAAACCGTCGTTTTCATAAAGGTATTTCCCATCCCATTGACGACTCCCAGCTTCAATCCATTGCCTTGCACGATCGTCCAACCGGTTCCTGGAGTTCCTTGGGGATAGTTGAAGGGGCGGATCAGACGTGGCTCTTCAGCAAAAAAACCGCGGATTTCATATTGATCGAAGGCGTGGTCGCCGAGAGTAATGACATCGACCTTTGAGCGCATCAGTTCATATGCCAGGCGTGGTGTCAGACCAGCACCACCAGCCGCATTCTCTCCATTCACGATCAGGAAATCCGGACTCCAGCGCTCTTGGATCGTCGCGGCAGCTGATTTCAGTGTCTCGCGCCCGGGCTCACCTACCACATCACCAATAAAAACCACTCTCATACTCATACAAAAAAACTCCCCGCGGTGCCGTCTGGGGGTGACCTTTCTACCCTAAAGGTATAGGGGGAGACGCCGCCATACCGTTCCGCCTTCCAGCTAAGGCATGACGTACACGAACGGTCGGGATGCCTCCATTCTTTATAAACATCGGTTGAAAGGATGACCGCCCAATCCACGAACACCGCAGGGAAAATCTAAAATTCAAAAATCTATCTCAATCGGCCACCGAGCTTACTCTCGACGGCTTGGATGATTGACTTTTCCCAGCCATTCACATCTTTATCCGTTAAGGTTCGCTCAGGTGAGCGGTAAGTCAAGGCATAGGCGAGCGACTTCTCATCCTGGGACAATTTCTCACCGCTATCATCGGTAAAGACATCGAAGCAAACCATTTCTTCCAGTTCCCTGATCCCCAGGCTTCCGATCTCCTTCTCTAACGTTTCGTGCGGAGTCTGACGCGGAACGACAAAAGCTAAATCCCGCTTCACTGCCGGGAATGGAGTCAGCGCGCTAAAGGTCTTGATTTCAGGACTGAGTTCACCTTTGAGATCGAATTCGACGGCCCAAACCTGCCCCTTAATTCCATGTGCTTTCAGGGTCTCAGTAGGAACCGGACCAATGTTCTCTGGAAAAGAGACTCCGGGTAGAGTTGCTAGAATGTTCTCTACGATTCCTTTCAGATGGTAATAGCCTACCTCTTCAGACTCCCCTTGCCAGTGCGTCGGGAGGTCAGGCCCACTCATGATCAGGCACAGTTTCAGTTGCTCTTTTGGATGTCCTCGCTTCTCGCGATAAACCGTTCCTATCTCATAGAGCTTCAGAGCCAGATTCCCCTGACTCACATTGCGTTTCACACAGGGCAGGCTTGTTTGCAGTAGGCTCGTTCTCAAATAAGCCGCTTCTTCATTGAGAGGATTATGGAGACACACCATCCCTTCTTCGGCCATTTCCTTAGCCACGAAACTTGTCGTCTGGAGTTCTGAAAATCCTAATCCCGCCAGGTGGGCCCGCAGCCTGCTTAGGGTTTGGTCCCGCTGGTCAGAGGTAGACTGGCTCGACGCACCAGCTGGCAGTTCCCCTTTCACTTGATCCAGACCTTCGACCCTTGCGATCTCTTCTAATAAATCCACTTCTCGGACAAGGTCGGCGCGGTAACTCGGGATCAGCCATTCTCCACCATCTGATGACAGACCTAATCCCTCTAGAATTTCTCCTACCCGCTCTTCACTCAGAGTATAGCCCAGCAGCCGTTCGATACTTCCGTCTCGGAGCTGCAGCCTGACTACGGTGTGATCGTAGCTGCCGGATTCTTGCTCTCCCTTCAATGTTCCACCTGCCAGTTCCTCGATCAGAGAAATGGCGCGCTTCCGTGCCAGATCAATCCCTGCCGGATCGACTCCACGTTCAAAGCGGTAGCTGGAATCAGAAATCAGTCCCAGCTTCCGTGAGGTCCTGCGCACTGTAGCCGGATTAAAATACGCACTCTCCAGCAAAACCTCATTGGTTGCTTCCGTCACTCCGGATAATTCACCCCCCATGACGCCTGCAATCGCTACCGGACCAGAGCCATCTGCAATCACCAGATCATCCGCAGCCAAAGCGTACTCTTCACCATCCAGCGCCAGGATTTTCTCTCCGGCCTCAGCCAGCCGCACCTGGATACCCTCGCTGATCTTTGCCGCATCAAAGGCATGCAGAGGCTGTCCTGTTTCCATCAGGACATAATTAGTGATATCGACGATGACGTTGATCGGGCGGAGTCCTTGGGCTTCGAGGCGGGATTTCATCCATTCCGGACTCTGGCCGACTTCCACCCCGCTTATCACCGCTGCTGAATAACGGTCACAGAGTTCACTTGCTGCGACCTCGATAGAAAGAAGATCAGATTGATAATCCGCACTCGTCTCTGGAAATGGAAGCGGCTTCGCTTCGGCTCCGAGTGCGATCAGCTCACGCGCCAATCCCCGGTAGGATAATAAATCAGGCCGGTTCGGGGTCACCTCAATCTCTAGAACCGTCTCCCCTTCATATAATTCCTTTAACGGTGTGCCCGGCGCCACCTCCTTCGCGAGCAGGAGTAAGCCGTCATCAGGACCATGTAGCCCTAATTCCTCAGCCGCACACATCATCCCCTCTGACTTCTCACCCCGGAGTTTACTCGCTTTAATCTTAAATCCGGCTGGCATCACCGCCCCCGGTTGGGCCAGAGGAACGATATCCCCCTCCTGGAAATTACTCGCTCCACAAACAATCTGACGCACTCCCTCACCGTCATTGACCTGACAGAGACGCAAGCGATCCGCATTCGGGTGTTTCACAAAAGACACAACCTCTGCTGCCACAAACCCATCGCGGGAAAAACCGGTTTCACGGACCTCTTCCACTTCCACTCCTGCCATCGTCAGCTTCTCGACCAACTCCTCAGTCGACCAGTCCCAATCGCAATAGTCCCTTAACCAGCTCAATACTACATTCATGAAGCGTGAAAGTTCACCAACTCCCTACCCACTTGGCAACTTTATCTTTTCTCGGACTAGGCTTTCACTTTTTGAGGCAGCTGACTACTAGCGATGATCAAACAACTCCTGTCTCGAATTGAATCTCCTGTGGTAGACTGTCGTCGCAAGCATAATGAGATTACCCATTATAAGTATACTGATGGCAGTCGCATGCCTGCTTCCTGTAAGTGTGCACGGCGACTATGCGTCGCCAGGTCAAATTACCATTCATGAGATTGAGGGCATCGAGACAGTGGATGAAAAGCGGGTCGCTCTCATTCAAGAGGCCCTCGAGGTTCAACAACAGTATCTGCTCGATCAATATATTTACGGAAGTGCGGACCCTAAATTAGGAGGATTTGATTGCTCAGGAGCCATCTATTTTATCCTTAAACAAGTTGGCCTCCAGCCTCCCCGCTCCTCTGACCGGCAGTTTAAATGGCTCAATGAGCATGAGACCATCCACCTCATTCCCGAAGGTGTGCACAGTCTTGAAGATCAAGCCTTCTCTAACCTCAAACCTGGCGACCTCCTCTTCTGGTCTGGCACCTACAATCCAGAACACCCCAGAGTAAATAAAATCACCCACGTGGAAATGTATCTCGGCATCGAAAAAGCAACCGGGAAGCACATCATGATCGGCTCCACCAGCGGCCGCTACTACAAGGGCACTCCCCGCACCGGATATGGTGTCTTCGACTTTAAGCTTCCTTCAGCAAGCTCTTCCTCTCGCTTCATGGGCTATGGCCCTCCGCCTGGTCTCCTTGAACCGTGAACAGAGTCAGTGTTTCATCACTTCTCAGAAGCGTTTTGACTGTGTGCTCTCTGAGTCTCTGTGGTGAATATGTAGCCTGGAAGCAAGCCTACGACGAAGATTTAGCTTATTCTGAGAGGATGACCGGACCGTCTGTCTGGGTTAGTTCGGAATAGGCGGTCATGAATTGCTTGGTCTTCTCCCCTACAGAGCCGTCCCCAATGGAACGCCCATCGACTTTGACGACGGGGATGACCTCCGCGCCAGTTCCAGTCAGGAACATCTCATCGGAAACAAAGAGGTCATAACGAGTCATCGGCTGCTCCTGAAAAGGGACTCCGATTTGATCTGCGAGATCAACAATGGTCTGTCTGGTGATCCCCCCCAGTGCTCCCATGTAGATTGGAGGAGTGCGCATGACACCATTCTTGATGACAAAGATATTATCTCCGGAACACTCAGCGACTAGCCCCTCAGAATTGAGCATGATGACTTCATGAACACCCGCTAAAGACCCTTCGACTTTCGCCATAATATTATTCAGGTAATTGAGTGATTTGATCGCCGGATTCAAGGCCGCCGGGTTGGTGCGAGTCGTGGGCGCTGTAATGACGGCCAATCCATTCTCGTAGAATTCTTTCGGGTAGAGCTCGAGGAGAGCGGCGATAATGATGACGGTTGGCTTTTTACAACGGTCTGGGGAGAGCCCCAGATATCCGGGACCACGGGTAATGACAAGACGTACGTATCCGTTCTTCATCCCGTTCTGGCGGCAGGTCTCAACCACTGCTTCACTCAGTTCTTCTTTGGTGTAAGGGATCTCGAGTAAGATCGCTTTCGCTGAATCATAGAGTCGGTCGATATGCTCACTTAATTTAAAGACCCGGTTATTGTAAGCTCTGATTCCCTCAAAGACCCCATCCCCATAAAGAAGCCCATGATCAAATACAGATATTTTTGCTTCCGCTTCCGGATAAAATTCACCGTCGATAAATATTTTCATGATTCGCTTATCTTTCCGTCGACTAAATGAACCCTTCTTTTCGCAGCTGCGGCAATGATCGGGTCATGAGTAACGAGCACAAGAGACTTCTGTCTTTCGGATGTTAAATCAAGCAGTAATTTGAGGATGGAATCCGAGTTTTCTCGATCCAAATTTCCAGTTGGCTCATCGGCTAGAACAACGTCCGGATTATTGATGAGTGCACGCGCAATGACACACCTCTGCTTCTCCCCTCCGGAGAGCTCACTCGGCCGGTGATCGAGGCGGTGACTTAGTCCGACTGAATCTAAAAGTGCTTCTGCTTCCTGGATTCGATCTCGTCTGGCCAGCCGGGCCGGGAGCGCGGTGTTCTCGAGGACCGTGAGTTCATCGAGCAAATGATAGGCCTGAAAAACAAAGCCGAGCCGGTTAGCGCGCCAGCGTGATAAGTCACCCAGTGATTTTCCTTTCCATGATTGCCCGTCCCAGAGAATGTCTCCTGCATCGGCCCGGTCCATTCCGCCGATGAGATTGAGAAGCGTTGTTTTTCCGGAACCGGAAGCCCCCGTCACCGCCAGACAATCCTGACTCTGGATTTCGAGATCAATTCCTCTGAGCACCTCGACCGCGGACTTTCCCACTCGGTAGCTCTTGGAAACAGACTGCAAAACGATCTTAGCCATAAGACAAGGCCTCCGCTGGCTGTACTCTTGAGGCCACAATGGCTGGAACTAAACCGGAGAGGACACTGAGAAGGATTCCCAGCCCCACGACCCAGCCGACTGTTTCCCAGTCCCACACCGCTGGAATACCACTGAAGTGGTAAATCTCTGCCGGAAAAACATCCAAGCCGAAAGAGGTCGCCATCCAATTACTGAAAGTATCCCGCTGGGATAGGAGGAATGCCCCAAGCCCCAAACCGATGGTGCAGCCCGACATCCCGATGATCAGACCATAGAGTGTCACTAAGGTGAGAAGCTGGGCCGGATGTCCTCCCAAGGCCAGAAGCAGGGCAAACTCTTTGGTTTTCTGAACCGCTACCGTCAGATTGGTGCTCATCAAGGCAAAGGCGGCCACCAGCATGACCACAAAAAACAAAATACTCATGGTACGTCTCTCTGTCTGAACCGCGGCAAAGAGTGTTTTATTCAAATCGACCCAGGTCAGGACACTCAGCGACGGATCAAGTGATGTCTCTAAACGCTCCTTCACCTGGAACGCGGTCATCGGGTCATCAATCTTTAAGGCGAGGCCGTGTGCAGCCCCATGCATGTCATAGAGCCGTTGCGCCTCACGGATATCCAAAATGAGATAACCAAAATCGTAGTCATAGTATCCGGTTTCAAAAATTCCGCCAATCTGGTATTCGACTGGTAAGAAATATTCCTCAGAAACCTCTCCGGGCTGGTTGATCGTTTTGAGTAAGGCCACGTTGCGCGGCGAATGAATAAGAATGCGATCGCCAATCCAGGCTTGATTACGCTTCGCCCACTCAATCCCGACCACAATACTCTCGGGAGAGGTGAGCCACTCACCATGGATCAAACCCTGCTTAAGAGGTACGATTTCATCTTTGGTTGCATTCGGGTCATAGGCTTTGATCTTGGGCGTGCTGATTTTTCCATAACACTCCGCCAGGACTGGCCCGATGATAAAGGGCGTGCTTCCGAGAACGGCATCATCTTCTGCGACTTCAGCGGCGATTTTTTCATAGTCCTGCATGACCCCATAATTGGTAATGGTG
>JBCBYL010000196.1:0-2821 GCA_039815855.1 Verrucomicrobiota bacterium | reverse complement strand
GATGTTCCATAGCGGAGGTGACCGAGTAGGATCTCAGCCCCAAAATTAAAATTCTCTTTCACGGTGCGGGCGAACTCCGGGTGGATAATCCCCTTGCGGACTTTTTTATTATAGTCGCGGAAGAGGTCGTCAAAAATCCGGTCCATCGGGTTCGACTTCATGCTGCGCTCGCGGAAGATGTAAGGGTAACCCGGAGGGACATCGAGTTTAACTGCGGCGACACCGGCCCCGTCGTGACCGCGGTTATGCTGCTTTTCCATGAGGAGGAAGAGTTTAAAGAATCCCCAGAGAGGAGTGCCGTACTTCTGGTAGTAGTAATCGAGCGGTTTTCTGAGCCGGACGAGGGCGACTCCACATTCATGTTTGATGGGATCACTCATTACATTAGGGCTGGAATGCTTTCCTCATAAGCGGCGTGAAGCTGGTGAACGGGCCAGCGGATGACGTGGTCATTGACCGCGACCCGCAGGTCACTGGAAATAACCACGATTCCGATCTTTTCCGCAGATAAGCCGGCGGCATGGATTTGTTCGAGAACAACCGCTGTCTCGGACGGGGCCACACTGAGAAGGCAGCGGCCCTGGGTTTCATTGAAAAGAAGGGTGTCCGCACGCTGATCAGAAGACTGGATCTGAATCTCTGCACCGATTTCAAAATCAAAACAACATTCTGCGATAGCAACAGCCAGCCCGCCATCGCTGATGTCATGGGCACTTCGGATCCGTCCCTGATGAATCAGATCGCGTATCGTTTTCTGAAACTTCACTTCATTCTGAAGATCGATTTCCGGAGGTCGCCCCAGCTTCTTCCCATGAATATAGTGCAGGTAGGCGGAGGCGCCTAATTCATGACCGAGCCCGCCGACGAGGAGGATGTCATCACCAGATTTCTGAAAGCTACCAGGGGTGATATGCTCCGGCTGTTCAATCAGGCCCACAGTGCCAACCACAGGAGTGGGATCGATGGCTCCGTCTGGACTCTGGTTATAGAGGCTGACATTTCCACCGGTGACCGGGATGCCAAAGGCCTGACAAGCATTGGACATGCCTTCGACGGCTTCTCTTAGTTGCCAGAAAATTTCGGGATCATGCGGGTTACCAAAATTGAGATTATCGGTGGTGCCGATGGGCCGGCCTCCGGTCATGGTGATATTACGGCATGATTCCGCGATGGCGATGGCTGCCCCTCTTCGAGGATCGAGCGAGCAATATCGTCCGTTTCCATCGCAGCACATGGAGAGGAATCTGGCCTTCCCTGTCTCTTCATTTTCAACTCGAATGACAGCAGCATCCGCCCCGGGGGTCATGACGGTGTTCTTATGGACCTGGTGATCATATTGACGATAGACCCAGCGCTTGGAGGCGAGGCTGGGCTCGCTGAGCAGGCTGAGCAGATCATCGTGTAATGAGTCCCGGGAGGCTTCTGGCAGGGAGGTGGGGTCGAAATCGTGCCGGCTGGCCAGGTCCTCCGGAGCTTTGGCTTCCCGATGATAGACGGGTGCGTCATCAGCAAGCTTGGCCGCCGGCAGGTCAGCGACCACATCACCATGGTGTTTAACGACAGTGCGGCCGGTATCAGTGACGAAGCCAATTTCTGCGGCATCCAAGTCCCAGCGGGCAAAGATATCACGGACGACTTGTTCTTCCCCCTTCTTAACGATGATGAGCATGCGTTCCTGCGACTCAGAGAGCATGATTTCATACGGGGTCATCCCTGTTTCACGCTGTGGCACCAGATCGAGTTCGATCTCAATTCCGGCTCCGCCTCGGCTGGCGGTTTCGATCGTCGAACAGGTGAGTCCGGCGGCACCCATGTCCTGCACGCCTACGACGGCATCCGGGTGTTCGAAGAGTTCGAGACAGGCTTCGAGAAGGAGTTTCTCCATGAAGGGGTCACCGACCTGGACTGCGGGGCGGTCTTCTTTGGATTCCTCGGTTAAATCACGAGAGGCAAAAGCGGCACCGGCGAGACCATCGCGCCCGGTTTTCGCTCCCACGTAAAAGACAGGGTTCCCGATTCCGGATGCGGCACCCCGGCGGATCTGATCGTGACGCAAGGTGCCCAGACAAAAGGCGTTGACCAGCGGGTTACCTGAGTAGGACTCATCAAAAACGACTTCGCCCGCAATGGTCGGCACCCCAATGCAGTTTCCGTAATGAGCGATCCCCTCAACGACACCAGCGAGGAGTTCGCGGTTCCGTTTCGCGACAGAGTTATCTCCCCGGATAGGACCAAAGCGGAGGGAATTCATGTTTGCCACCGGCCGAGCGCCCATAGTGAAAATGTCACGAAGGATTCCGCCGACACCTGTAGCCGCTCCTTGAAACGGTTCGATCGCGCTCGGGTGGTTATGGCTCTCGATTTTGAAAGAAACAGCCATACCTTCACCGATATCGAGGACACCCGCATTTTCCTCGCCAGCCTTCACCAGAACTTCCGGACTCTCGGTCGGGAATTTTTTTAGCTCCGGCTTAGAGTTTTTATAAGAACAGTGTTCGGACCACATCACCGAGAAGATGCCGAGCTCAGTGAAATTCGGCTCACGCCCGAGGATCTCCTGGATCATTCCGTATTCCTCCGGAGTGATACCATGTTGTTCAATTAGTTCAGGGGTGATTTCAGGAGAAGACATTTTAACCACAGAGTGCACAGAGGTCACAAAGAGATTCTCTTAATTCCTTGTTTGAGCATTGTTACATTAAAGTTAATGAGTAGAGCCGTTGTGAGTTTGGTCAGTTTTAAATAAGTGAGTACCTGAGCTTGGTGGAGAGGTAATAGACTTTCGACCGCTTTTAGTTCGATAAGAATGGATTCATCTACG
>JBCBYL010000103.1:0-8393 GCA_039815855.1 Verrucomicrobiota bacterium | reverse complement strand
CACCCTGAATTCCGTTCTACACAATTCAATTTTCAGGGTGACCTGCCATAGTTACTCTGGATTTCACTTTTACTCATAAAAGTGCGAGTTTTTACAATCATTTATATGGCGACCATGTCAGAACATGGTCTTCTTAACGATTTATACTTAGTATATAATCATTTTAACGGAGAGTTTGATTCTGGCTCAGAACGAACGCTGGCGGCGTGGATAAGACATGCAAGTCGAACGGAGTTTTTTCGCTAGTTTACTAGTGAAAAAACTTAGTGGCGCACGGGTGCGTAACACGTGAGAATCTACCTAAAAGTGGGGGATAGCTCGCCGAAAGGCGAATTAATACCCCATGTGAAGGCAACTTTAAAGCTGGGGCTCCTTCGGGACCTGGCGCTTTTAGACGAGCTCGCGGCCTATCAGCTTGTTGGTGAGGTAATGGCTCACCAAGGCACTGACGGGTAGCTGGTCTGAGAGGACGATCAGCCACACTGGAACTGAGACACGGTCCAGACACCTACGGGTGGCAGCAGTCGAGAATCATTCGCAATGGGGGAAACCCTGACGGTGCGACGCCGCGTGGAGGACGAAGGCTCTAGGGTCGTAAACTCCTGTCACCACAGAACAAGATTCGGTGACTAATACTTATCGGATTTGATGGTATGTGGAGAGGAAGCCACGGCTAACTCTGTGCCAGCAGCCGCGGTAATACAGAGGTGGCAAGCGTTGTTCGGATTTACTGGGCGTAAAGCGTGCGTAGGGGGCCGGCAAAGTCTGATGTGAAATTTCACCGCCCAACGGTGACACTGCATTGGATACTGGTCGGCTCGAGGATCGGAGGGGAAAGCGGAATTCCAGGTGTAGCGGTGAAATGCGTAGATATCTGGAGGAACACCGGCGGCGAAGGCGGCTTTCTGGAAGATACCTGACCCTGAGGCACGAAGGCTAGGGGAGCGAACGGGATTAGATACCCCGGTAGTCCTAGCAGTAAACGATGCTCACTAGGTGTTGGTGGATTCGACCCCATCAGTGCCGTAGCTAACGCGTTAAGTGAGCCGCCTGGGGAGTACGGTCGCAAGATTAAAACTCAAAGAAATTGACGGGGCCCCGCACAAGCGGTGGAGTATGTGGCTTAATTCGATGCAACGCGAAGAACCTTACCTGGGCTTGACATGCTTAGTTCATCCATAGAGATATGGTGGATCGCAAGATCGATTTGCACAGGTGCTGCATGGCTGTCGTCAGCTCGTGTCGTGAGATGTTAGGTTAAGTCCTGCAACGAGCGCAACCCTCGTGGCTAGTTATACGCTTCGGCTCACTAGTCAGACTGCCCTGTTCAACGGGGAGGAAGGTGGGGATGACGTCAAGTCAGTATGGCCCTTATGCCCAGGGCTGCACACGTACTACAATGCCAACTACAGAGGGACGCAAGACCGCGAGGTGGAGCTAATCCCAGAAAAGTGGGCTCAGTTCGGATTGGAGTCTGCAACTCGACTCCATGAAGTCGGAATCGCTAGTAATGGCGTATCAGCTACGACGCCGTGAATACGTTCCCGGGGCTTGTACACACTGCCCGTCACATCATGAAAGCCGGTTGTACCCGAAGTCATCGCGCCAACCTATGGGGGCAGGTGCCTAAGGTATGACTGGTGATTGGGATGAAGTCGTAACAAGGTAGCCGTAGGGGAACCTGTGGCTGGATCACCTCCTTTCTAAGGAGCAAGTTGATCCCGAAGTAATATGAATCACCACTCCGTGTGATTCCTCTATTCCGGTTTAGATCAACTAGGTCGGCGGCTAAATCTTCATCACCATTGGTGATAAGACATGCCGTTAAATCTCGTTTGGGGAAACCCAAACGAGTGACTCGTCGTTCTACACCATTCAATTTTCAGATGGATTAGTTATTTTATATTGGTTGCCGGTCGAAAGGCACCACAGGGGAGACCCTGACATTTTTTATTGAATGATATATTGAAATACCAATTCATCATTCAGCATTCATAATTCTTAACTTTCTTGGGGGTTTAGCTCAGTTGGTAGAGCGCCAGCTTTGCAAGCTGGATGTCAGGAGTTCGAATCTCCTAACCTCCAGCCTTCGCTCAGCAACTTGTTGATGTACAGCGAAGGCTGCCGCGCCGAAGCCTAGGCGAAGGCGGGCCACTTACTATGATTTGGACACTGAGCTACGGCTCGGCAAGCCACACCACCCACACCGGGCCTGTAGCTCAGCTGGTTAGAGCACACGATTGATAATCGTGAGGTCACTGGTTCGAGTCCAGTCAGGCCCATTCCTACAGTGAGCTGTCAGCAGAGAGCAGTAAACAGAGCACTGCATTCTGCTAACGGCTTACCGCTAACTCCGACCGATTCTCAGTCACATTCGAAAGAGTGGTGAGCTTTTCATGAGAGAAAGTTCATCACTCTGGCGAGACCAGGTGGCATGCCTTTAAACGGGCCTGCCGCGCCGAAGCCCTTTGGGCGGAGGCAAGCTCTTTGACAACTGCATATTGAAATAGATTTTAGTCAGATCAGACATAGAAGATAATAATGTTATTAATTTCTTTTGTTTGGGTGACTACAACTTCAAAAAATTGAAACATATCTTTATTTAAACAGATAGAGATCCAGATAAATTAAACTCATTTAAAATAGATCAAGCTACAAAGAGCGCATGGTGAATGCCTTGGCACTAAGAGGCGATGAAGGACGTGATAAGCTGCGATAAGCTTCGGGGAGCGGCACATACGCTATAATCCGGAGATTTCCGAATGGGATAACCTGGCCCGATTAATCTCGGGTCGTCTTAATTGACGCAATACCCGGTGAAGTGAAACATCTCAGTAACCGGAGGAAAAGAAAGCGAAGCGATTCCGTAAGTAGTGGCGAGCGAAAGCGGAACAGCCTAAACCTCAACTTTGTTGGGGGGTTTGGACCACAATGTGGCATCTGGCGGAATAGGTGAAGTGCTTGGAACGGCACGCCATAGGGGGTGAGAGTCCCGTAACCGAAATTCCAATAGAGCCTAGTGAGTTCCAGAGTAATACGATGCACGTGAAACTTCGTATGAATACGTGCCGACCACGGCATAAGGCTAAATACTACTTAGTGACCGATAGTGAACTAGTACCGCGAGGGAAAGGTGAAAAGTACCCCGGGAGGGGAGTGAAATAGTAACTGAAACCATGTGCTTACAAGGTGTCAGAGTCCTTCGGGATGATGGCGTGCCTTTTGCTTAATGAGTCTGCGAGTTAGTGTCAGTGGTTTGCTTAAGGGCCTATGGTCCGAAGGCGAAGCGAAAGCGAGTCTGAATAGGGCGTTGATTGCTGGTGCTAGACCCGAAACGGAGGTGATCTATCCATGGCCAGGTTGAAGCAAACTTAACCGTTTGTGAAAGACCGAACCCGTACATGCTGCAAAATGTTGGGATGAGCTGTGGATAGGAGTGAAAGGCTAATCAAACCCCGTGATAGCTGGTTCTCCCCGAAATGCATTGAGGTGCAGCGTCGTACGCTGACTGGTGGAGGTAGAGCACTGAATGGACTAGGGCCCATACCCGGGTACCGAATCCAACCAAACTCCGAATGCCATCAGGTGAAGTACGGCAGTGAGTCCATGTGGGATAAGCCGTGTGGTCGAGAGGGAAACAACCCAGATCGCCAGATAAGGTGCCTAAACGATGCTTAGTGGAAAGGATGTGGAACTTCATTGACAGTGAGGATGTTGGCTTAGAAGCAGCCATCATTTAAACAAAGCGTAACAGCTGACTCATCGAGAAGTTCTGCGCCGAAAATGATTGGCGATGAAGCATCGTACCGAAGCTGCGGATTAGTTCCGTCCTCGGACGGTTCGAGTGGTAGGGGAGCGTTCCAACGACAGTGAAGCAGAAGGGAAACCGACTGTGGAGTTTTTGGAAGTGAGAATGCAGACATGAGTAGCGATAAGACCGGTGAGATCCCGGTCCGCCGTAAACCCAAGGTTTCCTGGGGAAGGTTCGTCCTCCCAGGGTTAGTCGGGACCTAAGTCGAGGCCGATAGGCGTAGGCGATGGAAAGCAGGTTCAATATTCCTGCACCTCCGATCCTTAAACTGGGGGGACGCGGTTTTGGAGAGCATTGAGGCGTTGATTGTCCTTAAGGGAAGGCTACGGCTGACCCAGTTTGCTCGAAAGAACCGCCGAGAAAAGCCCCAGTGTATGCTAAGGAGCCCGTACCGTAAACCGACACAGGTGGGTGGGTAGAATATACCAAGGCGCGTGAGTGAAATCTCTTCAAGGAACTCGGCAAATTAACCCCGTAACTTCGGAAGAAGGGGTGCCCTCTTCGGAGGGCCACAGTGAAAGGGGTCAACCGACTGTTTAGCAAAAACACAGCACTCTGCTAAGTCGTAAGACGACGTATAGGGTGTGACACGTGACCAATGCTCCAAGATTAAGGGGAGGGGTTAGCTTCGGCGAAGCTCTGAACCTAAGTCCGAGTGAATGTCGGCCGTAACTATAACGGTCCTAAGGTAGCGAAATTCCTTGTCGGGTAAGTTCCGACCTGCACGAATCGTGCAACGAGTTGACCGCTGTCTCGAAGAGATGCTCAGCGAAGTTGTAGTGGCGGTGAAGATGCCGCCTACCCGCAGAAGGACGGAAAGACCCTGTGAACCTTTACTGTAAGCTGATACTGTATTGTTGCTTAAAATGCTTAGTGTAAGTGGGAGACTTTGAGTCCCGGTTTTCGGATCGGGAGGAGTCGTCAATGAAACACCACCCTTTTTCAGTGATAATACTAACCTGTAGGCGTGAAGCCGCCGCGGGGACAATGTCAGCAGGTCAGTTTGACTGGGGCGGTCTCCTCCTAAAAGGTAACGGAGGAGCGCTATGGTTCCCTCAGCATGGTTGGCAATCATGCGTCGAGCGTATTGGTAGAAGGGAGCTTGACTGCGAGACATACACGTCGAGCAGGTACGAAAGTAGGCCAAAGTGATCCGGCGGTTGAATGTGGAATTGCCGTCGCTCATCGGACAAAAGGTACTCCGGGGATAACAGGCTGATCGCTGCCAAGAGTTCATATCGACGTAGCGGTTTGGCACCTCGATGTCGGCTCGTCGCATCCTGGGGCTGGAGAAGGTCCCAAGGGTCCGGCTGTTCGCCGGTTAAAGCGGCACGCGAGCTGGGTTCAGAACGTCGTGAGACAGTTCGGTCCTTATCCTCTGTGGGCGTAGGAGATTTGACGGGTTCAGCCCCTAGTACGAGAGGACCGGGGTTGACGCACCACTGGTGTCCCTGTTGTACTGTCAAGTGCAGCGCAGGTTAGCTAAGTGCGGAAAGGATAAGCGCTGAAAGCATCTAAGCGCCAAGCCCCTCCGAAGATGAAATCTCCCTATCAGGGCCCAGGAAGACTACCTGGTTGATAGGCTGGATGTGGAAGTGTGGTAACATATGAAGCTAACCAGTACTAATTGCCCGACCGGCTTGATCTTATTTTTCATTTTAAGCGAGCCTCGCTTTTTAAGCAGAGCGAGGAGGCTTAATATGAATCTGGATTGAGAAGTTAACGCTCTCTATTTTCAATATGCAGTTTTCAGAGAGCCTTTTGAAGGCTGAATGCAAAATGCAGAAGTCAAAAGTTCTTTTCAAGTTTGGTAACGTGACAGTCATCAGTGACACTGGTTCATGCGTCAGCAAAGCTGCCGTGCGCTAGCACTCTGGTGATCGTAGCGATCTGGAACCACCCGACCCCATCCCGAACTCGGCAGTGAAACGGATCAGCGCCGATGGTAGTTGGGCGATAGGCCCTGTGAGAGTAGGTCGTTGCCAGTTTAATGAACCCCATCAGGGAAACCTGATGGGGTTCTTTTTTTATCTGGAAGGCAGGAAAGCCGGAATTCTGATTCTTGATTCCTGAGTTCCAGGACTACCGCTAAAACACTTTTTGTAGATCGTAATTGGAAGTGAGTGAGCACTGACCGATAAGGGACGGAGTTCACTCCGTCCCTTATTTGGGTTATGATAGTTTACTCGAAAGCCTGGCTGAATGCTTCGCGTTGCGCGTTGGTTCCGAGCATGAGGAGGCGGTGTTTATGGGTCAGGACGGTCTTTGCTGCGGGGTTGGTGAGGGTGGTTTCGCCTTCCTCGATGGCGATGACGACGAGGCCGGTCTGGGCACCGATGCCACTTTCTGAGAGAGTTTTTCCGTTGAGGCTATCGGGGAGCTGGGCGTAGAAGAAGTCGGCGCCTTCGCCGACCATGACGGGTTCACGACCGAGCATGTAGGCGTTGATAAATTCACAGCCGAGGGAAGCGTAACTGAGCACGAAATCCGCTCCGGCCCGATAGATTGCTTCAATGTTTCGTTCCCGGGTGATTCGGCTGACGATGCTGAGCTGGGGCTGGAGGCGCCGGAAGTAAACAGCGAGGTGAATGTTCTGAGCGTCGTCATTGGTCGTGAGTGCGGCTGCGCTGACCTGATTGATGCCGGCACGAACAAGGGTCTGGAGGTCAGCGGCATTACCAATGATGACTTCGTGGCAGTAATGCTCGAGTTTATCTTCCAGCTCTGGTTTGAGGTCGAGAATTTTGACATGTACCCCGCGTTGCTTGAGTTTTTTCGCAGTGGATCGGCCGACCTTTCCCCCTCCGACGACTAAGACCTGGTGCTTTTTGCCATCCCCTGGTCCTAAGACTTCATTGAGTTTTTTCACCTGCTCTTTATTGCCGACTGCGACGGGCACGGAGGTTTCGCTGAGGGGGACATCCGGTTTGACTGGATTGAGCTTACCATTTTCCCAGATCCCGACGACATTGACTCCGGTGGAGACGCGGAGATTGGCATCACGCAGGGTGACACCTGCCAAGGGGGTGTCGTGAACAAGGAATTCAACGATAATCAAATCCTTAAACCGACCGACCTCGTGCGCCGTGCCCACTCCGGTGCTGATACGGGTGGCGAGGTTTTCTCCTAATTTTGTCTTGAGGGCAATCGGGTAGGTGGCGCCGCTTAAGGCAAAAATATCAAGTGAGTCCACATCCTCCGCGAGGGCCGCGATGGGGATGGTTTCGTTAAGAGATCGGACGGTCAGAATGATATTGGTATTGGTAGCATCTTTATCATTGGCGAAGAGAAGCCGGGCGGATTCGATATTGACTGCGCGATAGGTTTCCGGATTGTCGACTTCACCGGCGATGACGTGCAGACCTTCTTCACGGAGCTCAGTAGCGCGGTTGGTGTCTGGTTCGATGATGCAGTAGGGGATCTTGTTCAGAGTGAGTTTTCGAATTAACCCGTTCGTAATCGTATCATACCGGCAGATGATGACGTGGTCGGTGACATCATTGGGCAGGCGGCGGCTGACCTTTGCCTTAATCTGGGCTTCCAGCCAAGGGGCGTAAAAGTAGCGGATAAATGCGAAGGGAAGCATGATCAGGAGTAATACGATTCCCGAGACGAGAACGATGAGGCTGAAGAGGCGCCCGAGATCACTTTCGAATGTGATGTCCCCGAATCCCAGGGTGCTCATAACGGTGAGGGTCCAGTAAAAACCGGTCAGCCAGGTGTGGTTTTGTCCCTCATATTCCATGATGACATGAAAGAGCAGGGAATAGGCGACAATGATCCCGACCAGCACGTAGAGGTAGCTCCGTAGGGCTCCTAAATTTTTCCGGGCACTGGGGTCATTAACGAAGGCAGATACTTGGGAGACGACAAATTTCATGAAACGATTTTTAACCTAGGCGACATCTGGTGCGAGACGAGCACCCAATTTGAGAAAAAGCGTTGAGGTGAAGATGAGAAAGCTAAAGCTCGGATATCCTGACGTTTCGGAACCATATGGGGGCGTCGCCGTGTTTTCCTTGGAAGCCAATTTTTCCTTCTGAGAGGTGTTTGGCTAGCGGTTTTTTCAGCCATTTGGGTTTTGTGGAGCCGTCAGGATTAAGGGTTGGGGAAGTCCATTCGCGCATATCCATCCGGTTAACCATTTCTCCATTCAGAAGGATATCAACGATCGGTCCTTCTGAAATGATGGTCATCCGGTTCCATTCTCCAGGTATTTTTACGAGTGACTTGGATGCCTCTTTACGGCCAAAAAATGCGCCGCATTGCCATTTGGGTCCTTTCGATTTCCATTTTTCGTGGAAGTCATCAGCGATTTGGATTTCGATCGAATTGGGAATCCACTTATCTGTGGGATTGGTGTGAATAATGACACCGCTGTTGGTTCCGCTCGCGGTTTTAAATTCGAGATCCAATAGGTAGTTATCGTAGGTTTTTTTACTCCAAATGGGATCATCGAGGGATGCAACGAGAATTCCATCTTATCTGATCATCCCGACTCCTCTGACTGGAAACTCTTATTTGGCGCGGCTCTAGAAAGCGCCAATTTCAATCCGGAAGCCTGGAAAGAAGAAGACGGAAT
>JBCBYL010000174.1:0-3818 GCA_039815855.1 Verrucomicrobiota bacterium | reverse complement strand
CTTCCTTCTTAAAAAGGTTGCATAGTTTCTTTCCCCGAATACCACAGCCTATCAGCCCGATTCGCACTCGCTCATTCGCTCCGATTGCTTGTGCTGACAATACTCCGGGCAGAAAGCAGCTGGAAGCCACGGACGCCGCTGCTGTCTTGAGGAATGTTTTTCTCGTGTGTCTCATGATTGATTCTCTTTCAATAATTCGACACCTCTTTCGCGGCTTGAGGGATGGAGAATTTTCTCATCTCGATAATTCTCCTCTTCTTTAGGAGCTAGTCCCGGGCTGAAAGTCATGA
This sequence comes from Verrucomicrobiota bacterium, assembly GCA_039815855.1. Taxonomy (GTDB): domain Bacteria; phylum Verrucomicrobiota; class Verrucomicrobiia; order Methylacidiphilales; family JBCBYL01; genus JBCBYL01. The sequence continues at coordinate 3,528 of JBCBYL010000174.1, read as the reverse complement.
GCACTTTAATAGGATTCCCGGTTGTTGCATAGGCGCCATGTTCCACGCCAGGAGGAATCGTCACCACCATCCCTGAGCTTAATTGGACCACTTGATTATCTAAGACCATTTCCCCCTCGCCTTCTAAAATAATGTAATTTTCCAGAGTCTCGCCATGAACATGGATCGGAGAATCCATAATCTCAAGGCAGGCGACGGCGGCACAAGCGATAGAACGGGCTCCCTCACTTGAATTCAGTTCGAATGAGCGGACTTCATCGACCATAAACCCCTTCAGACCGCAGATGCTTTGTTCACCATCCTCCAAATGGGATGGGATTTTCGATATCACTGCACCTCCCTCAATCCGCTTTCCTCTGAGAGCATAGCCCTGAGTTCTGGCCCGATCTTTAAGAGAAGTCATCTCCATCTAACGATTACATCCCAACTAAAACATCATTACGAGCATTCAATTTTATAAGAATCGTCGATGTAATAGGATCAAACTGCCTAAGTCGTGACAATCGTGTAACCGTTTATCACATAAATTTAAGTAAAATCCAATTGACGAATAAAGGTCAAGACGTGCTAGGATACTGTTTATGAAGAGAGGAATGAGTCAGCTCAGATACAGATTCTTAGTATTGATAGCGGCACTGCTTCTTCTTCCTATATCACAGCCAGTCCTATCTCAGATGGTCATCGACATGGAGGGAGTTCCCGGAACAGGAACGGCCATCGTTACTTTTTCTGGAACAACGAGCTTCGCCAGCGCCATTTTTATCAATTTTGGAGTCATTAGCTTTGACGACTTAGGCGAATATGCTGATACGACATTCCCTACTGAAAGTGCAGACGAGGCGTTTTCAACTGATGATCCAGGCGATTCGGCGAAAATACGCAACAACGCGACAAATCAAGAAATAGATATCCTTTCGATTACATTCAGAAATGAGCCCAATGGTAATCTGGAAGGCGTAACACTTAGTTACGCTCCTTTTAATAGTTTTGGATTTTCTGTATCAGCAACAGATACTTACACCATTTCGGGAAGCGCTACGGTTGATCTAGCTAGCCGAAGTCTAGACATTGATGATTTTATTGATGGAACCTATTCGAGTTCCACAACTTCAGAGGGAGCATCAGGTAACCCTACGACATTTAACATAAACGTCATTCCAGAACCTTCTTCGCTCATGCTGCTGCTAGGAGGTGCAGGTTCCCTTTACTTCCTGCGTCGTTTGAGAAGCTAATGAATTATATTAATTTTAGCGTTCTTCCATAGGAGTGTAGGAGCGCTGGGAAGAACCGGTGTAGATTTGGCGTGGTCGGTGGATACGGCCTTTTTCCTGAGTCGCAATTTCCCGCCAGTGCGCAATCCATCCCGGTAAGCGTCCGATACTAAACATGACCGTGTACATGTCAGAAGGAATTCCGATGGCACGGAGAATAATCCCACTGTAAAAATCGACGTTCGGGTACAGGTTCCGGGAAATAAAGTAATCATCGCTCAGTGCTTCTTCTTCTAACTTCATGGCGATGTCGAGGAGTGGATCCTTGGTTCCCAGTTTTTCTAAGAGGGAACGACAAATGGATTTCAGAATTTTAGCGCGAGGATCAAAGTTCTTATAGACACGGTGGCCAAATCCCATCAGACGCTTGCCGTGAGTGCCCGCCTTGGCCTGCTCAACAAATCGGCTTCCATCATCTCCTTCAGCATGAATTTGTTTCAGCATCTCGATCACAGCCATATTCGCACCACCGTGGGCCGGGCCCCAGAGAGCACAAACTCCTGCGGCGGTGGAAGCAAACAGGTTTGCACCGCCGGATGCGACCATTCGAACGGTGGATGTACTACAGTTCTGCTCGTGGTCTGCATGCAGGAGTAAGAACAGGTTGAGAGCTTCATCGACCTCGAGTCGTGGCGTGTAGTCATTGTAGGGTTCTGAGAACATCATGTGCAGGAAGTTAGAACAATACTTCAACTGCGGCTTAGGATAAGTAAATGGCGCACCATGTTTCATGCGATAAGTCATCGCAGCCAGTGTTCTGACTTTTGAAATCAGAAGCGCGGCGGCGGTATCAAAATGCTCTAGGTCAGTCTCCCGATCATTGGTCGCCATGTCCGGATAGTAACACCCCAGCGCATTTAACATGGAAGAGAGCACAGCCATGGGGTGAGACTCACTAGGAAATCCACTGTAGTGGTTTAGCATCGTTTTGTGAACCGCTGCATTTCCCATCACCTTGTTCCGGAAACTGTTCATCCGGTCCGGAGATGGCAGCTCTCCATAAATAACCAGATACGCGACTTCGAGAAAATTAGACTTAGCCGCTAAGTCCTCAATGTCATAACCGCGATAGCGAAGAATCCCCTTATCACCGTCAATGTACGTAATATCACTCAGGCAAGACCCGGTATTCCCGTAACCATCATCATAACAAATGTAGCCGGATTCGGCTCGAAGCTTACGGGTATCGATTGCTTTTTCGTTCTCGGTTCCAGTAATGACTGGATAGGTGAATTCTTTTCCATCGGGTAAACTGATTCGTGCTTCTTCTGACATAATCCAAAACGTTAGACAGAAAAGCGAAAATGTGAATGACTGAATTCAATAAATCGTGCCAATGAGGTTACGATTCTTCTGCGTGGATGTAGATTAATACGAATCATACGTTTTGAAATGTTGACAGGATTTAAAGATCAGAATCGATTCCCTCCCCTGCAGAGAAGGGAAAGAACATCTCCTCGCGAAAGTCCGAGAACTGGACAGCATCCATTGGATTGTTTACATTCATGATCTCGCCCCACTCATTCATGTTTTCTAAAATCTCTATCAAATCATTATCCCAAGCTGCACTATTCCAAAATGTGCCTATTTATGTACAATTTTATATTACAGCTCGATGCAACCTGACCTGTCAGCAGTGTAATATCATTTATGCGAATTCCGACGTAAGAGAATGCACCACTGAGGAGATCCGGTACATCGCTGACAATTTCAGTCGTCTCGGCGTTGCGATGATCCTCTTGACGGGTGGAGAGCCGTTTGTCCGTAATGATCTCGCCGAAATTATCAGGATTTTTACCGAGCGAGGTATCCACGTCCGAATGCAAACGAACGGGCTGGCAAACGAGGAGAGGATTCATGAGTGCATAGAAGCCGGTGGACGAGATATTTCTATTTCACTGGATTCTCTCTGGCCAGCCAGCCAGGACTCCATCAATGGCGGATTTTCTAAATCATGGCATGACGCTATGAAAGCGGCTTCCTACTTTACCAAGCATCTGCCCGCTGAAGGAAGCTTTGCCTCCTTCGGATGTGTCATGCAGAGGAGTAATTTGGCGCATATTGAAGATGTGATCCGCTTCAGCACTGCCGTCTCATGGTTTACGTCATTAGTACCGATTCATGTCACTAGCTATAGCACCCCGATGAATTTTCGGACTTATGACGTAAACCATGAGACGGCAGTGCTGAAGCGGATCACATCTTCAATATGCGCCAAATTACTCCTCTGCATGACACATCCGAAGGAGGCAAAGCT